>JBEIDM010000118.1:0-3597 GCA_040383445.1 Candidatus Methylopumilus sp.
GCAAGTAGCTGCTTGTGCATTTCGCTACCTTCCATATTCGCACCTAGATTATTCAAACCAAAATAACGAGATTCTCGGCTAAGTAGTTTTTGTGCTTGCGCTAGGGTTTCTTGGCTATACATTAAAGCAAGATTGGCGTTGAAAGGCTTGGTGTGGTTTTGTTCTGTCATTTCTTGTAACTGCACCAAGTCAGAAACGCAACGATAAACACGGGCGCGTTTTTCTGGCAATTCGCCAAATTGATGTATCCAATCACAACCCTCTAAAATTACATCAGCATCACCCACAGCTAATCCTAATAAAGCTTTGAGTTCGCCCACGCGCAGGTCAGCCCAAACTGTGCCGGCATCTGCACAAAGACCTATCAGTGTTGTTAGTGGTAATTCATCTGCCAGTTCTAAATCAAGTAGCGTTTCGAGTAATTCAGCACTTTCATTTTCCGTTAAATCCTGCACGCGAAGTAGACCTGGGCGGACTAAATTGCCAACGGTATTGTTTTCCCACTCAAGCTCTTCCACGGGGTAGATTTCTGACATGCCAGGCACAAAAATACGGCAAGCATAGACATCTAAATGTGTGAAATCAGCAATATAAATATCATGTCCACTTTCATGGATTGCATCGCAACACCACTGATAATCTTCTTCTGTCGTGGTACCAAAATTCCAATCGACGAAGTCATAATCAGGCGTGTCGTTTAAGAAGTTCCAACTAATAACACCACTAGAATCCACAAAATGGATCTCTAAGTTTTGTGAATCTGCGATTTCTTCCATATCAAAACCAGGTTTCACGAAATTCTTAAGGCCATCAATCGCACGGCCTTGTAGCAGCTCCGTGAGCGCACGTTCTAGAGCCACTTCAAAGCGTGGGTGTGCGCCAAAGCTAGCAAAACAACCTTGGTCTTCTGGATGTAATAAGGTGACGTTCATCACAGGATATTGACCACCTAATGAAGCATCTTTAACCAAGATCCCGTAGCCTGCATCACGTAGGCCTTTAATGCCTGCGGCGATGCGTGGATAGCGGTTAATGACTTTTTCAGGCACGTCTGGTAAGCAAATACCTTCACGGATGATTTTGTATTTAATGTCTCGTTCAAAAATCTCTGCTAGCGCTTGGGTGCGAGCCTCTTTGAGCGTGTTGCCAGCAGACATACCGTTACTTACATAAAGGTTACCAATGAGGTTCACTGGAAAGTAAGCCACTTCATCATCGCGCAAGCGTTTGTATGGAATCGCACAAATGCCGCGTTTGGCATTGCCTGAATTTAAGTCTATGAGTTTGCTCGCTGAAACGGTGCCTTCAGGGTTATAGAATTGATGAAGTTCTTTGTTGAGTAAGCCAGCAGGCCATGCATCGCCATTTAATGGAAACCATTTTTCGTTTGGGTAATGCACGTAGTCTTGATTGCTAATGGTCTCGCCCAAGTAAAAGTGCGTCCAGAAATAATTGGTACTTAAGCGTTCAAAGTATTCACCCAGTGCACTGGCGCGAGCAGCGAGTTGCGATGCACCTTTGCCATTGCTAAATAAACGGGTGCAATCACGGTCAGTTACGTGTACAGACCAAATGCCTTCAATCTCGTTGAGCCACGAACGTTCTTCTACATGAAAGCCAATATCTAATAATTTTGCTTGTAAGGTGCTGATGGAGTGTTCAAGCGAAGCATCTTTGCTAGGTATGAAGGTTTCAGTACTTGTATTTGGGTTGGTTTGCATCGCGTGGCTTCCAGGCAAAATAAATAAAAAAGGCCGTCAGAATAGCACGGCCAGGGTAAAAGTAATTCAGATTATTCCGTGTGGTGATTAAGTAATCACTGTTGGCGTGTCGCGTCCCGTTCTTTGTTTAAGTTCAGAAATCTGCATAGCGATTTGAATCATTTCGGCTAGTAAGGTTTGAGCGTCTAAGTCATGCTTATTGGTATCAGGCTCAAAAGCTTCTAAGTAAATTCTCAGTGTTGCCCCTGAAGTGCCTGTGCCTGAGAGTCTAAAAACAATGCGTGAGCCATCAGTGAATAAAATACGTAAGCCTTGCTGCATGCTGATACTGCCATCAATCGAATCGGTATAACTAAAGTCATCGCAAGTTTGGATGATGTATTGACCGAAAGTCTTGCCAGTCATAGCCGTAAAATTATCACGTAAATGATGAATGACGCCATTTGCGGCATCAAGTGGTAAATCTTCATAATCATGACGTGAATAAACATTGCGTCCGAATTGTAGCCAATGACGTTTAACGATTTGTTCAACCGATTGGCGTTTAATCGCCAAAATATTGAGCCAGAATAATACCGCCCATAGTCCATCTTTTTCACGTACATGGCTTGAGCCTGTGCCAAAGCTTTCTTCACCGCAAAGCGTTACTTTTTCAGCATCCATTAAATTGCCAAAAAACTTCCAACCAGTCGGTGTTTCATAGCAGGGTATATCTAAAGAGTTTGCGACCATATCAACAGCGCCACTGGTTGGCATTGAGCGTGCCACACCAGCGATGCCTTTAGCGTAGCCTTTCACCATACGTGCGTTAGCTGCGATGAGTGCAAGGCTGTCAGAAGGCGTCACAAAAAAGCCTTTGCCTAAAATCATATTACGGTCACCATCGCCATCAGATGCTGCACCAAAGTCAGGAACGTTATCGCCGTAAAGAATCTCGACTAATTCATGTGCATAAGTAAGGTTAGGGTCAGGATGCCCACCACCAAAATCTGGCAATGGCTTGCAGTTCATTAGGCTGTTACTTGGTGCGCCCAAACGCTTAATAAAAATCTCTTCTGCATAAGGGCCAGTCACAGCGTGCATGGCATCAAACTTCATCCGAAAGCCAGAAGCGAGTAAATCTTTAATCGCTGTAAAGTCGAATAAAGATTCCATGAGTTCAGCATAATCGGTGACTGCATCAATCACCTTAACGGTCATGCCCGCTAAATTGGTTGCGCCTATTAGATCGAGTGCAACATCAGGGGCTTCGATGATTTTGTAATGCTGTATGGTTTTAGACTTCTCAAAGATGGCTTCAGTAATTTTCTCTGGGGCAGGACCACCATTTTCAGTGTTGTACTTAATCCCAAAGTCGCCATCCACGCCACCAGGGTTATGACTCGCTGAAAGGATGATGCCACCAAAAGTATTGAATTTTCGGATAATGCACGAAGCTGCAGGCGTCGATAAAATGCCGCCTTGACCAACGAGCACTTGACCAAAGTCATTCGCAGCAGCCATTTTGAGGATGGTTTGAATCGCTTCACGATTGTAATAACGGCCATCACCACCTAGGGTAAGGGTTGCGCCGGCAGGTGCATTAATCGTGTCGAAAATGCTTTGAACAAAATTCTCTAAGTAATGCGGCTGCTGAAAAACAGTTACCCGTTTACGTAAACCAGAAGTCCCTGGTTTTTGATCCTTAAAAGGGTTGGTGTTGATAGTCTGAATCATCATAGGCAAGATTTTAGTTTAAACCGCTGATGCTGTGTAACAAGTTGACACTCATCTGCTTTAACTTGATAATTGCGCCCCTCATGGGAGATTAGCTCAGTTGGTAGAGCAGCGGACTCTTAATCCGTTTGTCGCGAGTTCGACCCTCGCATCCCCCACC
>JBEIDM010000119.1:0-3562 GCA_040383445.1 Candidatus Methylopumilus sp.
AAGCGAAGGCACGATCAAGAACAGAAAGCCCTGCATCATGGCTTCCATTAAATAAATATTCAGGATGAGTTTTGGTTTGCATGCTTTGGTATTGTTTTATGTGTTTAGACTATCTTAAACCCGAGAATAATCCAAAGCATGTATTGAGAGTATTTAGACTTTTCTAAATACTAGAGAACCGTTTGTACCGCCAAAACCAAAATTATTTTTGAGGGCAACATCAATTTTCATATCGCGTGCGACATTTGCACAGTAATCCAAATCACACTCAGGATCTTGATTGAAAATGTTGATAGTTGGCGGTGAAATTTGATGATGGATTGAAAGTACTGTGAATACAGACTCCAGTCCTCCTGCACCGCCAAGCAAATGGCCAGTCATGGATTTTGTTGAGTTAACAACAATCTTGCTTGAGTGATCGCCGAAAGCAGCTTTGATAGCATTCGTTTCATTTGCATCACCAAGTGGCGTAGATGTGCCATGAGCATTTACAAATTGAATTTCATCTGGATTAACGCCTGCGTTATTCATTGCATTACGCATAGAACGACGTGGGCCATCCATGTTAGGTGCTGTCATGTGATATGCATCAGCACTCATGCCGTAACCAGAAAGCTCTGCATAAATTTTTGCACCGCGTTTCTTAGCTGACTCATACTCTTCAAGCACCATTACACCGGCACCTTCGCCAATCACAAATCCGTCACGGTCCTTATCCCAAGGACGACTTGCTGTTGCAGGATCATCATTGCGACCAGACAATGCGCGAGAGGCAGCGAAACCACCTACAGCAAGCTCAGTAATTGCAGCTTCCGCACCACCTGCAACCATTACATCAGCGTCACCGTACTCAATCATACGTGCAGCGTCACCAATAGAATGTGTGCCAGTTGTACAAGCAGTCACAATCGATACGTTAGGACCTTTAAATCCAAACATAATCGATAAATTACCTGAAATCATATTAATGATAGTGCCGGGAATAAAGAACGGTGAAATCTTACGAGGACCGCCTTCATCATAGGTGTCATTGGTTTCTTCAATTAAACGAAGGCCACCAATACCAGAACCAATTGAAACGCCGATGCGCTCGGCGTTTTCTTCAGTAGCTTCAATACCTGAGTCTTTCACTGCTTCAATAGCTGCTGCTAAGCCATATTGAATAAAGGTATCCATGCGTCTCGCTTCCTTCGCTGGAAGGAATTGAGAAACATCAAAATCTTTAACCTCTCCTGCAATTTGTGAAGAGAAGTTCGATGGATCAAATTTGGTAATACGAGTAATACCAGATTTACCAGTAACAATATTAGCCCAAGCAGTTTGAACACCAATACCAACAGGTGATACAACTCCTAGACCAGTAACTACTACGCGTCTTTTAGACCCGTTAAGCGACTTGGACAAGGCGACTCCAAGAATAGTGAAAGTTATATGAGGGTGTTAAGCGGAAACTTAATTACTTAAGATTTGCTGTAACGTAATCGATAGCTTGTTGAACTGTTGTAATCTTTTCAGCTTCTTCATCAGGAATTTCGCAATCAAATTCTTCTTCTAAAGCCATAACCAATTCAACTGTATCTAAAGAGTCAGCGCCTAGATCATCAACAAATGAAGATGCATTTTTTACATCAGCTTCGTTTGCACCAAGTTGTTCTACTACAATCTTTTTAACGCGTTGTTCGATGTCAGACATCTTAATACCCCTTTTTTTTAAAAAATTATTACTTACAAAACTCTCGCCATTCTATCAAAAAGCAAGAAGAATACAAAAAACTAAATTTGATATGACTTAAGCCATATACATCCCGCCGTTTACGTGTAACGTCTCGCCTGTAATATAAGCAGCTGAAGGAGATGCCAAGAACGCCACCGCTGCTGCAATTTCCTTATCTTGCCCAAGCCTTGCAAGCGGGATATGTTGGAGCAATGCATTCTTATGCTCTTCAGGTAATGAACGCGTCATATCAGTATCAATAAAGCCTGGAGCAACACAGTTTACCGTAATGTTTCTGCTTCCAACTTCACTTGCCAATGACTTAGTGAATCCAGCCATGCCAGCTTTTGCAGCGGCATAGTTTGTTTGGCCTGCATTACCCATATGCCCAACAACAGACGATATGCTAATGATACGACCAGTGCGAGCTTTCATCATAGGTCTAAGTACAGCTTGAGACATACGATAAACAGAGCCTAAATTCGTTGAAATAACGTCATTCCAGTCATCATCTGCCATACGCATAAGCAAAGTATCTTTTGTAATTCCAGCGTTATTCACCAAAATACTGACATCTCCATATAGGTCAGCAATTGTTTTAAGTGTGCTTTGAATTTGCTCTGAATTATTCACGTCCAAAGCCAAACCCTTACCTTTAATACCTGCATCCTTAAGCGCAGCAGAAATCTGCTCCGCGCCATTTTGTGTAGTTGCCGTACCAACAACAACAGCACCTTGTTTACCCAGTTCTTGCGCGATTGCAGCACCAATGCCGCGACTAGCTCCCGTCACCAATGCAATTTGACCTTGTAGCATATTCCGCCCCTTCTATAAAAATCAGTTTTTAAGCAAATGTTGCTTCGTTGATAGACTCTACGTTTGTTAGTGCCACGCAAGGTAATTCAGCAACAATGCGCTTTGTTAATCCAGTAAGCACTTTTCCAGGCCCGCACTCTGCTGTGCTAGTAATTCCCTGTGCGCTTACATACTGAACAGTTTCAACCCACCTTACTGGACTAAATAATTGACGCACCAAAGCATCTTTAATTTTCTCAGCATCACTGTAGGCTAGAACATCAGCATTATGCAAGACTGGAATTAATGGCTTATAAACTTGCACACCCTTCAAATAAGCAGCCAGCTCTTCTGCAGCAGGCTTCATCAAAGCACAATGAGAAGGCACGCTTACTGGTAAGGCCAAAGCACGTTTAGCACCTTTTTCTTTAGCTAGCTCCATGCCACGCTCAACAGCTTCTTTATTTCCAGCAATGACAACTTGACCTGGTGAGTTAAGATTCACCGCCTCCAGCACCTGCCCTTGCGATGCCTCATTACATACGGAACGCACAACATCATCATCCAAACCCAAAATTGCAGCCATTGCCCCGACACCTTCAGCCACTGCACTTTGCATAACTT
Organism: Candidatus Methylopumilus sp.; assembly: GCA_040383445.1. Taxonomy (GTDB): domain Bacteria; phylum Pseudomonadota; class Gammaproteobacteria; order Burkholderiales; family Methylophilaceae; genus Methylopumilus_A. The sequence continues at coordinate 3,134 of JBEIDM010000119.1, forward strand.
CCGCACGGTAATGCACCAATGGTAAGGCATCCTCAAAAGACAATGCACCTGCCGCAACAAGCGCCGTGTATTCACCAAGGCTATGCCCAGCCATCAAGCTCGGCATTTTGTCGGTATGCTGCTGCCAAGCACGCCATGTTGCAATTCCCGCAGTAAGCATTAAAGGCTGAGTATTTGTTGTTTGATTTAATGCCTCATTTGGTTCAGTAACCATTGCCCAAAAGTCTTGCTTCAACAAATCTGATGCTTCAACAAAAGTCTCTTTAATCACAGCAAGATCACTTAAGCCTTGCATCATCCCTACTGATTGAGAACCCTGTCCTGGAAAGAAAAAAGCAAATTTCATTTTGTCCTCTTAATATTTCATCAATACTGAACCCCATGTGAAGCCACCACCAAATGCTTCCATAAGGATTGTTTCACCACGCT
>JBEIDM010000120.1:0-3546 GCA_040383445.1 Candidatus Methylopumilus sp.
AGCGATTTTGATCTAAATCCATTTCCATGCCATCGATCATCTCTAAAAAATGTTCTTCCTCGAGGTGGTAACGATGCATAGCCTCTGCTAAAGCGTTACTAACGGGGTGCTGAGGCTTGCCTGCATATACATGAGCGATTTCTGTACGCCACCAAGCAAGCTTAATTCTAGCGACTGATACGTCTTTACACTCGTCGGCAATATCGTCTACTTCTCTACAAAATGCATAAAGCGCGGTAATGGCCTGCCGTTTAGCTTTAGGTAGAAATAAAAAGCTGTAATAAAAGCTGGATCCGCTAGTTGCGGCTTTTTCTTTGCAGTATTCGTTAGGTGTCATCTAGATAGATCTTATTTTTTGGTGGCAGCGCGATAAGCCATATACAGCCAATCTTTTTTATTTAAGCTTGGACGATGATTAAAAATATCGCCGTGTGCTTGATGTAGTTTTTTTAATATTCGTTCACCGCCAGCAATCATCATTCGCATTTCAAAACCTATGCGTCCTGTTAGTGCCAGCCCAAGCGGGGCACCGGCTTGTAGAAGTTTTCTGGCGCGATTGATTTGAAACTCCATCATGAGTGACCATGTGCCACTATTATCTTTTTTGTTGATTTGCATTTCAGTCACTTTGTAGTGATTGAGTTCATCTTGCGGTAGATAAATGCGATTTTTTTCAATATCTATCGCGATATCTTGTAAGCAGTTAATGAGTTGAAGAGCGCTACATATAGCATCAGCCATTCCGATGTTTTTTGCGCTATCTTGACCATATAACTTCAATAGCAAGCGCCCAATTGGATTCGCTGATAAGCGACAGTAGGACATAACTTCACCAAAAGTTTCATAACGCGTTTTAGTGACATCTTGAGTAAATGCATTGAGTAAATCATAGAAGGGATCAAGCGCTAAGTTTTTGGCTTCAATCATCGCGGCTAATGCAATAAATAAATCAGTCTGTGGATTTTTTTTTGCTTTGATCAAGTCAAGTTCAGCTTTGAAGCCATTTAACAGTGTAATTCTTTCATCTGGGCTTAAATTCCCTTCATCTGCAAAATCATCAGCTTGTCTGGCAAATGCATAAATCAGACCGATAGGTTCTCGTAAATTTCTTGGTAGCAGAATTGATGCAACTGGAAAATTCTCATAATGTTTTGAAGCTAGCTTTAAACTGGCTTGGGTCGTGGCTTTAATATTCATATGTGTTTTAGAGTATGCCATAAAAACATGAGCGCGATAATCATTGGATTGCGCTACAATTTGCTTATCAACTTAATGGCTTGAATGGAAAATATGTTAGGTATTATTGGTGGAACAGGCTTGGGCTCATTGGAGCATCTTACGATTACTAGTCGTCAGATTGTTAGAACGCCTTATGGAGAGCCTTCTGGTCCTATTACCTTTGGAGAGGTCAATGGTAAAACATTGGTATTTTTAGCCCGGCATGGCAATGGTCATACTATTCCTCCTCATGGCATTAATTATCGGGCAAATATTTGGGCATTAAAGTCAATTGGTGTTAAAGATATCGTTGCTGTTGCTACCGTTGGTGGGATCATCCCGATTTAGGACCACAAAAAATCGCAGTTCCTAATCAGATTATTGATTATACGCATGGACGTAAAAATACTTACTTTGATGGATTGAGTGAGGAGAGCGGTCAAGTTGTTACACATATTGATTTTACTGAGCCGTACAGCCAAAAATTAAGAGCACTTATTTTGCTGGCAGCATCTAATTTAAATCAGCAAGTGATGGATGGATGCGTTTATGCAGCCGTTCAAGGGCCTAGGTTAGAAACCGCGGCTGAAATTAATCGTTTAGAGCGTGATGGAGCTGATATTGTTGGTATGACTGGGATGCCAGAAGCAGCCTTGGCGCGTGAGCAGGGTCTTGATTATGCGGCAATCTGTCCTGTAGCAAACTATGCAGCTGGCCGAGGAAGTAGTTTGCATGGCATTAAGTATGACGAAATTAGTGATGTGTTAGATAAAACAATGCTTCGTGTTTGTCAGATGATTACTGAAGTGGTGACCTGTTATGGCAATTAGGCCTGTCCTTCGAATGGGCGATCCTCTATTGCTTCAATCTGCGGCAGTTGTTGAGGCTTTTGATACGCCTGAGTTGCATGCATTGATTAATGATATGCAAGACACGATGCAGCATATGAACGGTGCAGGAATAGCTGCGCCCCAAATCGGCGTGAGCCAGCGAGTTGTTATTTTTGGTGTTGGGCATAACCCTAGATATCCAGATGCAGAACAAGTGCCTTATACTGTTCTGGTTAACCCAGTGCTGACTTTTGTTGGTGATGAGATGGAAGACGGCTGGGAAGGCTGTCTCTCTGTTCCAGGTATGCGTGGGATTGTTCCAAGATATCAACGATTACACTATAAGGGCTTTGATCAATATGGTCATGTAATTGATCGTTTGGTTAGTGGATTTCATGCGAGAGTGGTTCAGCATGAATGTGATCATTTAGATGGCATTTTATATCCTATGAGAATTCAAGATCTTAGGCAATTTGGGTACACAGATATATTTTTTCCTGATTCAGATATAGCAGACGACTAAATTCTGGTGTTATAATGCCGCCCTCAGTAACGATATGTTGTTGAAAAAAGACGGAAGAGTGGCAGAGCGGTTTAATGCTACAGTCTTGAAAACTGTCGTGGGTTCACGCCCACCGTGAGTTCGAATCTCACCTCTTCCGCCAGAATGTCAAAAAAGCGCCTATATGGCGCTTTTTGTATTTGTACAGTTAATAAAAAAGGGAGCCATTGGCTCCCTTTTTTATTTAAGCAGCAATTATTTATTAACTGCGTCTTTTAATGCTTTACCTGCTGAGAAAGCTGGAGCTTTACGAGCAGCGATTTTTAATTCAGCGCCAGTACGTGGGTTACGGCCAGTACGTGCAGCACGTTTAGATACTTTAAATGTACCGAAACCGATTAAAGTTACAGTGTCACCTTTTTTAAGTGCTGTAGTGATAGCATCTGTCGCTGCATCTAATGCGCGGCCAGCTGCTGCTTTTGAAAGGTCTGCACTTGCTGCAATAGCGTTGATTAATTCAGATTTATTCATGTTTATTATCTCCTTGGGATTAATGATCAAAACAAGCAGTAATACTTTGCTATTTAATTTGCTTTAAGTCAACTGCCAAAGCTTTACCTAGCCACGTGTCTTGTATTCCGGGGGAATTTATATTCCCTTGAAAGCGATATTAACGGTTTTTTCGGCTTGTGGCATTATTTTTCTGATAAAATTCCTTCCGGTTTTATATGAATTCTTAAAGTCGTGATTGAATGATATTAACTATCTGATTGTTAAATCTAAAAAACACGGGTTTTAAATTTTTATTAATGATGTATAAAGTTAGGAAAAAATAATGAGCAAAATTACTATTGATCACGCACCAACTCCAGAACGTTTGAAAGAATTAGGCGTTTCAAACTGGGCAATTTGGGAAAAAGAAGTATCTAAATTTCCAATCGACTTCGGTTCTACAGAATCAGCTTATGTATTAGAAGGTGAAATCTTAGTGACACC
>JBEIDM010000121.1:0-3500 GCA_040383445.1 Candidatus Methylopumilus sp.
AGCAAGAGCTTAATCTGCAAATTTTTCAGCGAAGCGGTAAGCGACTAACGGGGATCACTGCCCCTGGAAGGAGTATTGTTGAATTGGCAGAGCGTGTCATAAGTGACATGGAAAATATTAAGCGTATTGGGGATGAGTTTAGTCACGAGGATGAGGGTACGTTAACCATTGCCACAACTCATACTCAGGCTCGATATAGGTTGCCAGCCGCTGTTAAAGCTTTTATGCAAAAGTATCCCCAGGTTAAGTTAAATATTCATCAAGGCAATCCTACCCAAGTGGCAGAGCAGGTTGAAAGTGGTGAGGCAGATATTGGTATAGCAACGGAAGCGATTAGCCATTATGAAAAAGTTTTGTGTCTGCCGGCTTATCAGTGGAACCGTTGTGTTGTAGTGCCTTATGGACATCCTTTGCTCGATAATTTGCCTTTGACACTTAAAAAGCTCACTCAATATCCTTTAATTACTTATGACTTTGCTTTTACCGGCGGATCATTGGTCAGTGGTGTGTTTGAAAAAGAGGGTTTAACACCGAATGTAGTGCTAACAGCCATTGATGCTGATGTTATTAAAACTTATGTGGGTTTGGGTTTAGGGGTTGGTTTACTTGCGAATATGGCTTATGACGAAGAACGTGATACTAATTTAATAGCTATTGATGCCAGCCACTTATTCCCTGCAAGTACCACGTTTGTAGGGATTAGGCGTGATGCTTATCTTCGCAAGTTTGCTTACGAATTTATTCAGCTGCTTGCCCCACATTTCGATCGCAAGGCCGTTAACGACGCATTGAAGCGTTAACTTGTTATGCTGATGATGTTAAAACTTAGTTTTTAAGTTATAATTTGCGGCTAAATTTTTTGTACTTGTCGGTCATTTATTAAAGTATTTATTCGGAGAGCGCTATGGCTAATTTATTAGAACAATTGAAGTCTATGACCACTATTGTGGCTGACACTGGTGATGTTGATGCAATTAAAAGCGTTAAACCTTTTGATGCAACAACTAATCCGTCTGTGGTATTAAAAGCAAGTCAATTGCCGCAATACGCGCCATTGATTGAAGAGGCTATTGCCTATGCAAAAGCGCAAGGCGGTTCTAAAGAGCAACAAATTGATAATGCGGCTGACAAGTTGGCTGTGTTGATTGGCACTGAAATTACTAAAGTGGTTCCAGGCCGAATCTCAACTGAGGTTGATGCGCGTTTATCTTTCAATATTGAAAAGATGGTTGCTAAGGGCCGTAAGTTAATTGCTTTATACCAAGAGTCTGGCGTAAGTAAAGACCGCGTGTTGATTAAATTAGCTTCAACATGGGAAGGTATTAAAGCGGGTGAGATTCTTGAAAAAGAAGGTATCCAATGTAACTTAACTTTATTATTCGGTTTTGGCCAAGCGCGTGCTTGTGCAGAAGCTGGTGTGTTCTTGATTTCACCCTTTGTTGGCCGTATCTTGGATTGGTACAAAGCTAAGAACCCAGGTACTGAGTACACTCAAGAAACTGACCCGGGTGTTGTTTCAGTGCGTGCTATTTACCAATATTACAAAGAGCACGGCTACAAAACTGTTGTGATGGGTGCTTCATTCCGTAACACAGGTGAGTTGATTGCTTTGGCTGGTTGTGATCGTTTAACTGTTTCACCTAACTTATTGCAAGATTTGGCTGCAACAGAAGGTACATTGGTTCAAGTGTTGAAAGATGGCGGCGCAACTAAAACGCCTCCAGCTCGCTTGACTGAAGAAGAGTTCCGTTTCGCTTTAAATGAAGATCCAATGGCAACAGAAAAACTTGCTGAAGGTATCCGCGGTTTCGTTGTTGACCAAAATAAATTGGAAGTTGCTTTAGCAGCTAAACTGTAAGTCATTTGAGGCACTGAACCTTTACGGGTTTGGTGCTTCCTACATTGACTGAATCTTGGTTGCGCTATAACATAGTGGCAGATTCGATGATGGAATTTAAAATTTGAAGTAGTTTTTAGTAGTAGTTATTCCCTTAATAAATTGGAGAAAAGTATCATGGCATTAACACAAATGGCATTAGATTCATTAGATTTTGACGCAACAGTTGCTTTAGCAGCTACAGTTGCTCCACACGTTGACATTCTTGAAATTGGTACACCATGCATCAAGCACAACGGTATCAAATTGCTTGAAACATTGCGCGCTAAATTTCCTAAGAACCAAATCTTAGTTGACTTAAAAACTATGGATGCTGGTTTCTACGAAGCTGAGCCATTCTACAAAGCTGGTGCTGACATCTGTACAGTTCTTGGTTGTGTGATATCGGTACTATCAAAGGTGTAATCGATGTTGCTAACAAATACGGCAAAAAAGCTCAAGTTGACTTGATCAACGTTGCTGACAAAGAAGCTCGTACTAAAGAAGTTGCTAAATTAGGCGCGCACATCATTGGTGTTCACACTGGTCTTGACCAACAAGCTGCTGGCCAAACACCATTCGTTGACTTGGCAATGGTTGCTGGTTTGAAATTAGGTCTAGAAATCTCTGTTGCTGGTGGCGTTAAAGCTGCTACAACTGCACAAGTACGTGATGCTGGCGCGACAATCATTGTTGCTGGTGCTGCGATCTACGGTGCTGCTGATCCTGCTGCTTCTGCTGCAGAAATCACTGCTATCGCTCACGCTTAATTAGCGATAAATTCTGAGCTGATTTAACTGGCTAAGAATTTATAGAGTATAAAAATCCCGACACAGTAATGCGTCGGGATTTTTTTTGGTAATATCTGATTTTCAGGCAATAAAATTAATTAAGGAAATATCATGGATCATCAAAAACTTATCTTAGATAAATTAACAGGCATTTTGGCTGTGACTGATAACAAATCAGCACAACTTTTAGATTTGGTTGAAAAGGCAGGCCGAACATTTATCGGTGGTGCTGGCCGTTCATTGTTGGTTTCACGTTTCTTCGCAATGCGCTTAGTGCACGCTGGTTACAACGTAAACATGATTGGTGAAGTTGTGACACCTGCGATTAAGTCTGGCGACTTATTGGTTTTGGTATCAGGATCTGGTGGTACAGAAACATTATTACCATTTGTTAAAAAAGCAAAATCAGTAGGTGCTAAATTAGTTGTAATTTCTATGAAGAAATCTTCAGCTATGGCAGATGTTGCTGATTTAGTCATTCAAATTGGTCAAGATGACAGCTTCCCGTTAACTAAGGGTATGCCAATGGGTTCACAATTCGAACTTTCAACATTGATTTTCTTAGAAGGTGCAATTTCTGAGTTGATTCATGCTAAAGGTTTGACTGAGGAGGGTATGCGCGCAATTCACGCTAACCTAGAGTAGGAGTTAATTCTTTAAGCTTTTATGGCTTAAGCAGTTCAAAATTAAAAGCCCGCTTTATTGCGGGCTTTTTTATTGTTACAACTTTGTAAAAGTCCAAGCTTGTCATCAAAATAACAAGTTAGTTGTGGGATAATCAAACTAGGTTATGGCTTAACGTCCAACAGACGTGAGTTTTTTAGCGTGTCGCT
>JBEIDM010000122.1:0-3493 GCA_040383445.1 Candidatus Methylopumilus sp.
AACGGCAATCTTATCGGCCGTTTGTGCAAGTTTTGGTTTCTCTGCTTGCGCCCGATCTAACATACGGGAAATACCAGCGAGCATGGTGTTTTCAGCAACGGCTGTAACACTGATAGTAATTGGGCTTTCGTAATTAATACTGCCAGCAAACACTTGTGCATTCAGTCCTTTTTTGAGCGGTCGACTTTCACCGGTGAGTAAGGATTCATCCACACTACTTTCACCATCAACGACCACTCCATCTGCGGCAATTGCCTCACCTGGTTTAGCAAGAATATGGTCGCCGAGATTTAATTCCATGACCGGGACTAAAGATTGCTCTTTACCGTTTACTTTAGTCGCCATTAAGGGCGCTAAGCGAAGCAAGTTCTCTGCGGCTTCAACAGACTTTTCGCGGGCATTACGTTCAAGGAATCGTGTGCCTAGCAAGAAGAAAATGAGCATGGTGATCGTGTCGAAATAGACCAAACCTGATCCAGTGATTGTTGCCCAAAGACTGCCTGCAAAACCTGTTAGCAGACCTAATACGATGGGAACATCCATGCCGATATTGCGATTAGCAATGCCACGCCAAGCACCTACATAAAATGGCCATGCGGAGTACACCATGGCTGGAACGGTCATGACTAAACTAAACCAACGGAATAGCTGCGCCGAAGCAAACTCGAGCCCAGCACTTTCACCTGAATATAAAGGCCCTGCCAGCATCATGACTTGGCCAGCAGCCAAGCCAGCGACGGCCAATCTTCTAAAGTCTAATTTACGTTGTTGCTGACGAATCTGCTCTTGTTGTTGCGCGCTAAAAGGATGAGCGTGATAACCGATTTTATTGATCTCAGCCAAGATTTGGCTCAACTGAATCTCATCATCATTCCAAATGACACGCGCACGTTGTGAGCTGTAATTCACTGAAACCCCGATGACACCTTTGAGCTGTTTTAAATGACGTTCATTTAACCAAACACAGGCAGCACAGGTGATGCCTTCAAGAATGAGCGAGGCTTCTTTTTGATGCCCTTCTGAAGATAGCACAAAACTTTTTTGCACTTCGGGATGGTCGTAAAGTGCCAACTGACGCAATACTTCTGGCACTAAATCTTCAGGGGTTTTAGGTAGTTCAGTACGATGTTTGTAATAGTCTTCTAAGCCATTTTCAACAATAGCCTCAGCAACCGACTGACAGCCCAAACAACACATAGGCTCGGGCTGGCCAAAGACTTTAGCAGAAAAATGGGTGCCTGCAAGCACAGGCAAGCCACAATGGAAACAGACGATATCCGAAGGCGTGCTATTACTAGGTTCGACAAACTTGGTGGACAAACTTAGTCACCATCAACAAAGATTGATTGTTTGCTTGTGTATTGGTCATCACCACGTGAGATCTGCAAATGGGTTAACCATCGACCTTCTGCTGGTAGCTCACAACGCACTTGATACTGACCTGGCGCTGACTCAACAAAATCCAGCGCTTGATCATCACGACTGTTGGCCATGCGCCATAGAGACAAGCTAATCTTGGCGCCAGTCACAGGCTTGCTATCTTTATCCAGCAATTGAATATTGAGCTGAGAAGCTTGCTTAGGCTTAAGTTCTTTAAAGCCTATCAGTTTAACTTTCCAACCTAAACTTTTCTGCTCATCTACTTGCTGCAAGTGTGGTTCATAAGATTTATTTTTATCATGCGGAATCACTCCAGGGAAACCCGTATGCAGTGTGGCGTTTCCTGGATTTGGCAGCCATGATTTAGCAAAGCTATCTGGCAAACCTCTGGTTGAGAGCGATAAGAAAACAGCATTTAAAACGACTAAACTAATAAAGAAAATAACAATCAGGCGCGGCGCCCAATGAAGCTTTTGCTTATTATGTTGCATGCCGCCAAACACAATCAATAAGCCAGCATTTGCTAAGTAAACCGCAAAGTGAATGGCAAGTACGTCACCACCACTCCAAAATTTAGTGCTGTAGTATAAGTAGGCAATAAAGGGAAGTAAGCCACTCAATATGCCAGCCCAGAAGTTGGACAAACCGAGCTTTCTTATACTGAAAAACATGACAGCAGATAACAGAATCCCACCAAACAGTGTCTCTGTCATGCTTAACTCACTAAAGCTCAGTATGTTATTTAACATCGCAATTACTCTCGTTAATTGTTGAAATTGGCTTCAATTTTAATAACTTCTTTAGTTGAGGCTGAGGTAATCACAAATTTGAAGTTCTTTACCTTTGAGGCTTCTTCGGCTGGTAAATTCACTGAAGCATTCATATTTAAGCCCTTGCCTGCCTTTACTGATACCGATCTAAAATGATGCATATCGAGCGCTCTTGGTGAAACGCCCTCCACATCAATGGTATAGATTTCATCAGATTCAGTTTTATTAACAATATGAAGCACATAGCGATTACGAATACTGCCATCAGACAACATTACGAAGAGTGGTTGCCTAACTTGTTGAATACTTACTTCATGGTTACTTCTAGTGCCAATATTATAGGCGAGCAGACCAGTCATTAAGATAAGCGCAGCCGCATAACCTATAACCTTTAGACGTTTCCACTCAAGGCGAGGCTCATGCGGTGTTGGACTCTCGATATTTGCTTCTGAATCATAACGAATCAAACCTCGAGGATAGCCAACGGAATCCATAATATTGTTGCAGGCATCAATACATAAGCCACATGAAATACACTGGTATTGAAGACCATCACGAATATCGATGCCTGTCGGACAAACCTGAACACAAAAGCCACAATCAATACAGTCGCCATGTCCAGCAGTGGTTCGCTCTTCATGCGTTTTTAAGCCCGCTATAGGTATCATGCGGCCTTTTGCACCTTCACCACGCTTAGCGTCATAACTTACTGCCAAGGTATCTGCTTCGTACATAACGCCTTGAAAACGTGCATACGGGCAGGCAAATAAACAAATTTGCTCTCGTGCTACACCAGCAGCCATATAAGTCGTGAAAGTTAAGATTAAGACAGCAAAATATCCACCTGGATAAGCTGTCCCCATAAAAAAGTCTTTAACAAATGCTGGCGCATAAGAGAAATAAGCTGCAAAAGTAATGGCAGTCCAAACAGAGATCCCAATCATGACTGCATGTGAGCCACCGATTTTAAGGATTTTTTCTAAATTCCAAGGCTGCTTTTTTAAACGTAAACGTGCAGGACGTTCGCCTTGAATTAGATGCTCTACCATAATAAACAAGTCTGACCAAAGGGTCTGAAAACAGAAGTATCCACACCATGCTCGACCTATTAAGCCTGTAGTGAAAAATAAAAGCACCGCAGCAATAAACAAGACCATAGCAAGCCAGAAGATATCTTGCGGATAAACAATTAAATCAAAGATGAAGAAACGACGTGATGTGAGATCAAACAAAATCGCTTGGTCCGCTGCGCTATTTCTATCCCATGGAATCCATGGCAATCCGAAATAAACAATGTAGGCCACCACCATCACGATGGTTTTGAAGTTCCTAAATTTACCCGC
>JBEIDM010000123.1:0-3455 GCA_040383445.1 Candidatus Methylopumilus sp.
ACCCAAGCTTAAATGGTTGTGCACGCACCATGGTGATCAATTGCTAAGACTTAAAGGCATTATTCATGCCGATGACCAACCTAACCCGATTGCTATTCATGCCGTTCATCAAACACTTTACGCACCTACACCACTCGAAGGCTGGAATGAAGAACGGCCGATTTCTCGGCTGGTTTTAATTGGTAAAGGATTGGATGAAGCAGGTATTAGAAACGAAATGATGCGGATTTAATCTCTCAAATCATCCCAGATCTTGTCTAGACGCTTTACTGAAACAGGAAATGGCGTTTTCAATTCTTGTGCGAATAAAGAAACTCGCAGTTCTTCAATGAGCCATCGGTAATCAGCTAAACCTTCACTTATCTCAGCATTGGCTTTACGTAAATTACTGACTTTATCTTGCCAGCGCTGCCAAACAATTTGTACGTTTTGAGCACTTTTTGCATCTCGATCAATACTACTCGGATATTTATCCAGCCTTAGCTTCATTGCCTTTATATAGCGAGGTAAATGCTGCAAACGCTCCCATGGCGTTTGGCTAAAGAATCGCTTAGGCAATAGCATCGCTAACTGCTCTTCAATTTCTTTTTTAATCCGTGCCATATTACTTGGCAGGCCATTTAGTTTTTGTGTCAGCGCTTGATACTCTTGTGCGATATTGGTTGCTAATCTTGAGCTAGCATCCACCACGGCAGGCAACCTTGTCCGTGCACGTTGCTTGAGATTCATAAACTCAGCATTGGTGCGAGGTAAATCATCTTCGCCAATAAACGCACGTTCACTAATGGCTAATAACATTTCCTCACGCAAATCATCTGGTGAAATCAAATTACGCAATAACAGTGCGTATTGATTAAATTGCGGCAGGCCTTTTTCTAGCTGCTTCATTTGTTCTTTTAACTCAAAACGCATCAGCCTACAAACGCCCATACGGTGAGCTTTTTGAGCCATGGTTTCAGTATCAAACAACTTCACTGCCACGTTATCTTTATTGTCTTCAAGCGCTGGATAGCCTGTTAGTTGATGGCCGTCTTTACTAAAAGTGAGGGTCTTAGGTAAGTCGCCAAAGTCCCATTGTTTAAGGCCTGTTTTTTCAATGCTAGGTGAATTGCTTCTAAAGGTCAGCTGAGCTGCACTACCAAGTTGCGCCTTAAGCGCATTCCAGTCGCGCCCCATGCCTAGCTCGCGACCTTTTTCATCCACCACACTAAAGTTCATCATTAAATGCTCAGTCACGGCACTTAAATCAAAATCGGTGACGGAGAGCTTAAGACTCGTTTGTTTTTGGATGTATTCAGCAAGCGCTGGCATCAAGGCTTTATCGTGTTGCGCCTGCTCTAAAAATCCAGTCACAAAATCTGGCACTGGCACACAAACCCGACGCAGGGCTTTTGGTAACGCTTTAATAAGCCCTGTAATCTTTTCTCGCACCATGCCTGGCACCAACCACTCAGCCTGCGTTGGATTGAGCTGATTAAGCAAAGCCAGCGGAATAGTTGCGGTCACGCCATCTAAAGAATGTCCTGGTTCAAAACGATATTTAAGCGGTAAGGTCACGCCATCCATCTCGAAAGTTTCTGGGAATTGTGCTTCCGTCACGCCTGCCGCACCGTGGCGCATCAAGGCGTCCTTAGTGAGATAAAGTAAGCGAGGCACTTTTGCTTCAGCGTCTTTGCGCCAGGTTTCAAAACTTGCGCCGTTGAATATTCCTTGCGGAATAATGTTGTCGTAAAACGCGAACAAAGTATATTCATCCACCAGCACATCCTGACGACGTGCTTTATGTTCTAGCTCTTCGATTTGAGCAATTAAATGACGATTAGCTTCAAAGAAAGGCGCACGCGTATCAAACTCCATATTCGCCAATGCTTCACGAATAAAGATCTCACGGGATTCTTTAGGGTCGATCGGGCCATAATGCACACGGCGCTTTGGAATAATGGTTAAACCATACAAGCTCACACGCTCCCATGCCGACACTTGCGCAAGCTTTTTGTCCCAACGCGGATCGCTATACTGACTTTGGGTAAGATTGCGCGCCAGGGGCTCTATCCAATCAGGATCTATTTTGGCAACACCGCGCGCATAAAGCTTGCTGGTCTCAATCAGTTCAGAAGCAATCACCCATTTAGGTCGTGTTTTCTTAAGTGCCGAACCAGGTGCAATAGTAAATCGAATACCACGTGCGCCTAAATAAGTATCAGCCTCACCATCTTTAAAGCCAATATTTCCAAGCAAGCCAGACAATAGTGCGCGATGAATTTGATCGTAATTTTTATCTAAATCCGCTTCCTGCTCATTCGGTTTTAAATCCAACTCTTCAGCAATTTCACGAATTTGTCCGTGTAGCTCACACCATTCTTTTAAACGTAAAAATGAGAGGAAATTTTGATGGCATTTACCTAATAAATCCTTGTTAGATTTTTTAGCTTTAAGTGCGTCATCGTAAAAATTCCACAGCTTGAGATAGCCCAAGAAATCAGAACGCTCGTCCGCAAATTTCGCATGGGCTTGATCTGCCGCTTCACGCTTATCCATTGGTCTTTCACGAGGGTCTTGTATGCTAAGTGCGCTGGCAATAATCAAAATCTCACGCAAGACGCCCTCTTGTTTCGCCGCCAAAATCATCCGTCCAACACGCGGATCCAAAGGTAAGCGTGCAAGCTGTTTACCTAATTCAGTAATCTCACGATTAGCATCGACCGCGCCAAGCTCTTGTAATAACAAATAGCCATCGGCAATCAAACGTGACGAAGGCGCCTCAATGAACGGGAATAAACTAATATCACCCAAACGCAAAGCTGCCATGCGTAAAATAACGGATGCAAGAGAGCTACGAAGAATTTCCGGATCGGTAAACTCAGGACGATTATTAAAGTCCTGCTCATCGTATAAACGCACACAAATACCATTAGAGACACGACCGCAACGTCCAGCACGTTGCTTAGCCGCTGCTTGGCTAATCTTTTCAATCTGCAACTGCTCAACTTTAGCGCGACTGCTGTATCGATTAACACGCGCCAAGCCAGCGTCAATCACGTATTTAATACCAGGAACAGTTAGTGAAGTTTCAGCAACGTTAGTCGCTAATACAATGCGACGTGTGCCAGAGGTGCGAAAGATTTTTTGTTGGTCTTCAATAGAAAGTCTTGCGAACAATGGCAACACTTCGATGTTTCTGAGTTTGGCTGAGCGACCTTGGTATTTTCTTAAGTGATCTGCGGTATCTCTAATTTCGCGCTCGCCTGGCAGGAACACTAAAATATCACCATCTCCCTGACGCAATAAATCATCGGCCGCATCTAAAATCGCTTCTTCAATCGCCTCTTCAGCATCATCTTCTTCTAACCAACGTGCTTCAGTTTTACCTTTACGCTTAATGCCATAAAGCGTTTCATCGTCTTCGCCCAAATCTTCTTCAACGGTTTGTGCGGTGTATCCGGCTTTACCTAATG
>JBEIDM010000124.1:0-3407 GCA_040383445.1 Candidatus Methylopumilus sp.
AGATCCTGAGGCTTCACGTAAATTAATTTTGCCAACTAATCGTGAGGATGTCCGTCTGATTATTGTTCGTGCTTCAGATGTGCCTACTTACGTGCAGTATGGTGCGGCTGATTTGGGTATTGCTGGTAAAGATGTTCTGGATGAACATGGTGGTGAAGGTTTATACCAGCCAATTGATTTACAAATTGCGAAATGCAAAATGATGGTCGCCGTTCGTGAAGACTTTGATTATTTTGCATCTATTCGTAGTGGCGCTCGTCTTAAAGTAGTCACTAAATATGTAAAAACCGCCCGTGAGCATTTTGCAGCTAAAGGCATGCATGTGGATTTAATTAAGCTTTATGGCTCTATGGAGCTGGGGCCTTTGGTGGGTTTGGCTGATGTGATTGTAGATTTGGTGAGTACAGGTGGAACCTTGCGAGCAAATCACCTAAAAGCGGTTGAAGAAGTTGGGGAGATTAGTTCCCGCTTGGTGGTGAATCAAGCTTCATTCAAATTAAATCGTGAAAAATTACAACCAATGATGGATGCATTTGTTGGCGCCATTGGCAAAAAATAATGAGTATAGAAATGATCTTTGGATCACAAAATAGATTAAAAGAACTTGGATTTTAAAATATGAGTACTGAAATTAAAGTGAGACGTTTTTCAAGTCTAGATGCAGATTTTGATGCAAAACTGAAGGCTTTGTTGGCTTTTGAAACTGCGCAAGACGACAGTATTGATGAAGTGGTAGCGAATATCCTTAAAGACGTTAAAAAACGTGGGGATGCTGCAGTTATAGAATATACCAATCGTTTCGACAGAATGTCTGCAGGCAGCTTGCCTGAATTGGAAATTGGTCAGGCTGAATTGAAAGCGGCATTAAATGGTCTGCCAGATGCTCAGAGAGCAGCACTGCAAGCGGCAGCAGATCGAGTTCGCAGTTACCATGAAAAGCAATTAATGACTTCATGGCAATACACTGAAGATGACGGCACAATTTTAGGTCAGCAAGTGACTTCGTTAGATCGTGTTGGTCTCTATGTGCCTGGCGGCAAAGCTGCATATCCTTCGTCTGTATTGATGAACGCAATTCCTGCAAAAGTCGCGGGTGTGCAAGAGCTCATCATGGTAGTGCCTACGCCTGATGGTGAAAAAAATCAGTTGGTGTTGGCTGCTGCTGCAATTGCAGGTGTCGATCGTGTATTTTGCATTGGCGGGGCGCAAGCTGTTGGTGCTTTGGCTTATGGTACCGAAACGGTTCCTCAGGTTGATAAGATTGTGGGACCTGGTAATGCTTATGTTGCGGCAGCTAAGAGAAGAGTATTTGGTGTGGTTGGCATCGATATGGTTGCTGGCCCATCCGAAATTCTAGTTATCTGTGATGGTAAGACTAACCCTGACTGGGTTGCGATGGATTTGTTCAGTCAGGCCGAGCATGATGAATTAGCTCAGGCAATTTTGTTGTGCCCTGATGCTGATTTTTTGAATAGGGTCAATGAAAGTATTCAAAAGCTTGTTTTAGAGATGCCACGTGCGGAAATTATCAAAACTTCTTTGACTGATAGAGGCGCTTTGATTCAAGTAAAGAGCTTGGATGAAGCCGCTGAGATTAGTAACTATATTGCCCCTGAACATTTGGAATTATCAATGGATGATCCATTAGCTTTCAGTCAAAAGATTAAACATGCAGGCGCCATTTTTATGGGAAGAGACACATGTGAATCTCTTGGGGACTACTGTGCCGGACCTAATCACGTATTGCCGACATCACGTACGGCACGTTTTTCATCGCCATTGGGTGTTTATGACTTCCAAAAACGTTCAAGTCTAATTTTTGTATCGCAAGCAGGTGCTCAAACTATGGGTAAAGTTGCCGCTACTTTGGCATACGGCGAAGGTCTGCAAGCACATGCCCGCTCGGCGGAGTATAGACTTAAAAAATGAGTCAATACTGGAGTCATTTAATTCACGGTTTGACGCCTTATGTTCCTGGGGAGCAGCCAAAGATTAACAATCTTATTAAGCTGAATACTAATGAAAACCCTTACGGACCAAGTCCTAAGGTTTTGCTTGCGTTGCAAAAAGAAGCATCTGAAAGCCTGCGCTTATACCCTGACCCCAATTCTGACCTCTTGAGAAAAGCGATTGCCAATTTTCATGGTTTAGAAACTTCAAATGTTTTTGTTGGTAACGGATCTGATGAAGTATTAGCTCATACTTTTAATGCCTTACTTAAGCATGACAAGCCTATTTTATTTCCTGATATTAGCTACAGTTTTTATCCAGTTTATTGTGGTTTGTATGAGATTGCGTTCGAAACCATCCCCTTGGATGATCGTTTTGAAATTCAAGTTGATGATTATTTAAAGCCTAACGGCGGCATTATTTTCCCTAATCCTAATGCGCCAACGGGACGTTCGTTAGCGTTGTCTGAAATAGAACGATTGCTTAAAAAGAATACGAGTTCTGTTGTTGTTATTGATGAGGCTTATGTTGATTTTGGTACTGAATCATCTGTGGCATTAATTAAAAAATATCCGCAATTATTAGTGACCCACACGCTATCTAAAGCAAGATCGCTTGCCGGATTGAGAGTCGGCTATGCTGTTGGTAACCCAGATTTGATTGAAGCACTTCATAGAGTCAAAGATAGTTTTAACTCCTACCCTTTGGATCGTTTTGCTCAAGCGGGAGCAATCGCCGCAATGGAAGACAAGGCTTATTTTGAAGAAACTTGTAATAAGGTAATTGCTACTAGAACGCACTTAGTTAAAGAATTGACTGATTTGGGTTTTGAGGTTTTGCCATCGGGTGCAAATTTCATATTCGCAAAGCATACGAAAAAAGATGCTGAAGTGATTAGTGCTGGATTGAGAGATAAAAATATTATTGTTAGGCATTTTAAGAAGCCTGAACGTATTGCTCAATTTCTGAGGATTACAGTCGGAACCGATGCTGAATGTGCGGCTTTAGTGTCTGAATTAAAGCAGCTTGTTTAAAGTGAAGAATTAAAGATTTTTGACCAAAAACAGAAATCGTTATATAAAGTCGTTTCGGTAAAAAAGTTCATTTTTGAACATGATTTCACCATATAGTTAATAAAAAATGTATCATAACGCGTGTATTTAAATCATAAACGTGTAATTTAGCGGAGGAAGTAACATGGCATTAACCCAGATGGCATTAGATTCATTAGATTTTGACGCAACAGTAGCGCTTGCTGCAAAAGTAGCACCGCATGTTGATATTCTTGAAATTGGTACACCATGCATTAAGCACAACGGTATCAAATTGCTTGAAACATTACGTAAAAAATTCCCAAAAAACAAAATTTTAGTTGATTTGAAAACAATGGATGCTGGTTTCTACGAGGCTGAGCCATTCTACAAAGCAGGTGCTGATATTTGTACGGTTTTGGGTAC
>JBEIDM010000125.1:0-3367 GCA_040383445.1 Candidatus Methylopumilus sp.
AACCTATATCGAGCCTGAGTATGAGTTGTGGCAATGGTTAATGTACCCACATCCTCGTGACTAAACTCATCTCCAATACGCTTAATATTTTCCATGTCACTTATCACACGCTCTGCCAATTCAACAATACTCCTTCCAGGGGAAGTGATCCCCGTTAGTCGCTTACCGCTTCGCTGAAAAATTTGCAGATTAAGCTCTTGCTCAAGCAATTGAATTTGTTTGCTAACGCCTGGCTGGGAAGTATGCAAAGCATCAGCAGCCATTGAAATATTAAGTCCTTGTCTAACTACTTCACGCACATATTTCAATTGATGTAATTTCATACCACTCTCTTTATAACTAAAGGCTATATATTAAGAACAATTTATTATTAAAACAATATTTATATGAATTATAATCTCAAAGGTTTAAAAAATACTTAAAGCTATTGATAGTAAGGATTTTCATGGAATATGGTTACATTGTTGCAGGTTTTATTGTCGGCCTGCTAGTTGGCCTCACAGGCGTAGGCGGTGGCTCATTAATGACGCCTATTCTAATGTTCTTCTTCAGCATCAAACCAGCTGTTGCGGTTGGTACGGACCTACTTTATGCATCCATCACAAAAACTGCCGGTATTTTTGCTCACGGAAAACTAGGCAATATCGATTGGCGCATTGTCAAATTACTGAGTGCCGGCAGTATTCCGGCATCACTTGCAACCATCATTTTCTTGCGCAACATAAACGTAGACTCTACTGAGGCAATTGCAACCATCAAGTTCAGCCTTGGCATTGCTCTAATCTTCACCTCTATTGCCGTATTATTAAGAACAAAGCTAATGTCTTTGTTAGCCGAAGGTGAATGGATTCCAGCCAAATACGTAGCACCACTAACTATTATTCTTGGCATTATTCTTGGCGGTTTGGTCACGCTCACCTCGGTAGGTGCAGGCGCACTTGGCGTAACTACACTTATCATTCTTTATCCCCACAAAAAACTAACGACAATTGTCGGCACTGACATTGCACATGCGGTTCCGCTTACACTGGTCGCCGGCCTTGGCCATGCAAGTTTAGGAACCATCAACTATGAGCTACTTGGCGTATTACTCATAGGCTCTATTCCAGGCATCTGGATTGGCAGCCATCTAAGTTCGAGAGTCACAGAGAAATGGATACGTATAGCACTTTCAGCCATTTTGATTTATGTAGGATTAAAACTGGTACTAGCATAATCTAACACTAGCTTGAATTAACAATATTGCATGAAAACATGCGGTTTTTACATTAAAATATTGCCTCTTTAGAAAAACTAACTATGTATAAATACGACGCTATTGACCAACAAATCGTAAACGAACGTGTAGATCAGTACCGTGATCAAACGAATCGCTATCTTGCTGGCGAACTCAGTGAAGACGAATTCCGTCCACTACGTTTACAAAACGGCTTATATATCCAACGCCAAGCACCTATGCTTCGCATTGCCGTGCCTTATGGCATGCTGTCATCCAAACAATTACGTAAACTTGGTGAAATCGCTAAGAAATACGATAAAGCTTACGGCCATTTCAGCACGCGTCAAAACTTACAACTTAACTGGCCTAAGCTTGAAGATGTACCTGAAATCCTTGCTGAACTGGCAACAGTTGAAATGCACGCTATTCAAACGTCTGGCAATTGCATCCGTAATATCACCACTGACCAATTTGCTGGCGTAGCACCAGATGAAGTGATTGACCCACGCGCAATGGCTGAAGTGATGCGCCAATGGAGCACATTCCATCCTGAATTCGCTTTGTTGCCACGTAAGTTCAAGATCGCCGTATCAGGCACTGAACAAGATCGCGCCATCGTTCAAGCGCACGACATTGGCATGGAGTTCTACAAAGACGCTAAAGGCCAAACAGCGATTAAAGTGTGGGTTGGTGGTGGTTTAGGCCGCACGCCGATCTTAGGCACAGTGATTCGTGAACATTTAGACTGGCAACACGCGCTCACCTATTGCGAAGCGATTATTCGCGTTTACAACATCCACGGTCGTCGTGATAACGCTTACAAAGCACGTATCAAAATCTTGGTAAAAGCGCTGGGGATCGAAGAATTCAAAAAACAAGTTGAAGCTGAATGGCTTCACCTTAAAGATAATCCGAACACAATTACCGAGGCTGAATTAGCACGTGTTGCCAAACACTTCGATGCGATGCCATACGAAAATCTATCAGCACATGACGCAAGTTTCGATAGCGCAATCGCAAGCAATCCAGCATTTGCTGCTTGGGTAAAACGCTGCGTCCACGTCCACAAACAGCCGGGTTACCGCGCAGTCACACTTTCATTAAAACCACATGGCCATGCACCTGGTGATATCACCTCAGAACAGATGGCCGTTGTTGCTGATTTGTCTGATGCTTATAGCTTTGGTGAACTTCGCGCTTCGCACGAACAAAACTTAATTTTGGCCGATGTAAAACTAAGCGACCTATTACCACTTTGGGAAAAAGCACGTGCGGCTGGCTTAGCAACTCCAAACATTGGTTTATTGACTGACATTATCTGCTGCCCGGGCGGTGATTTCTGCTCATTAGCAAATGCGAAAAGCATTCCTATCGCTGAAGCCATCCAAATGCAGTTCGATAATCTCGATTACTTGCATGATATTGGCGACCTCGAGCTTAACATCTCTGGTTGTATGAATGCGTGTGGTCACCATCACGTTGGACACATAGGTATTTTGGGTGTGGATAAAGACGGTTCTGAGTGGTACCAAGTAACCATTGGTGGCAAACAAGGTAACGATGCAAGTATCGGCTCTGTGATTGGCCCTTCATTCTCAGCGGAAGAAATGCCAGGCGTGGTTCAAAGATTAATTGAAGTCTATATCCAAGAACGTACTCCAGAAGAACGCTTTATTGATACGGTGCGCCGAATTGGTGTGCCTCCATTTAAAGCACACGTTTATGCCGATAAACAAGCTCAAGGCAAGGAGGCAGCAAATGTCTAATTTGATTAAAGACAACGCCATCGCTGCTGATGAATGGACTCGCGTCACTCCTCCTAGCTTGGGTGAAGAAACTGTTCGAAAACAAGCAGGTAAAGTAGTGCTATTTAAACTCACAGGTGAAGTGACTTTTACCGATGAGCAAATTGCAGCCACTGAAATTCCAGAAGGTAAAGTGCTGGTGCCATTCAGCGTTTGGCGTGCTAATAAAGATGCGCTTGCTAGCCGCGTGAGCCAAGGTGAAGTCGGCTTGTTAATTGCTACTCACGAAGCGATTGAAGATGTGATTACCGAAGTAAAAGATATCAATGCATTTGCATTAGTAGCCGTGTATGTAGAACGCTTTGCGGATGGCCGTATTTTCACTATCGGCAACCTACTCCGC
>JBEIDM010000126.1:0-3361 GCA_040383445.1 Candidatus Methylopumilus sp.
AGTTACGCCTTTGATTTGTGCAAGACGTGTTGAGTACCAAGTTTGATTGGTTTTTAATTTTTCTTTAATTGAATTGAATAAGCATACTTCTTCTTCGCTACCTGGGTTGTTCAATAAAGAAATATCTTTTTCAGCATTCGTACCAAGATGCAACAACAATGTAGCATCGCCGCCGTCATCCAAAATCATGTTTGAATAGCCGCCATCAGTCCATTCAAAAATACGGTGTGTGTAATCCCAGTATTCTTCTAATGTTTCGCCTTTAATCGCAAAGACTGGTGTGCCACCAGCGGCAATTGCAGCTGCAGCGTGATCTTGTGTTGAGTAAATGTTGCATGATGCCCAGCGAACTTCCGCGCCTAAGTCTTTAAGCGTTTCAATAAGAACAGCTGTTTGAATGGTCATGTGTAATGAGCCAGTAATGCGTGCGCCTTTTAGCGGCTGTGCTTTTGAAAATTCTTCACGAATCGCCATTAGCCCTGGCATTTCGGTTTCAGCAATGGCAATTTCTTTGCGTCCAAAATCAGCTAGATTAATGTCAGCAATTACATAGTCTTTAATGTCAGTCACAGTATTCATGTTTTTTCCTTGAATGGTGTGACCGGAGGGAATGCGGAAAATTTGGAGTTGCTTGAAAAACTAGAAGTGATGCCACTTGAAGTTCTAACACTCTCACCCGTATCCCGTGCCCGGCACGGTTAATATGGTGAGCGCCGTTAAAACATTTTCCGAGCCTGGGAGTTTTCTCTCGCAGCGCTCCTCGGAATGGCGGCAATTATACGCGAATATTGTTTTTACACAAATTCAAAGTATTAGCCTAAGTTCAGGCTTACAAAGTACTTAGCAACAGACATAAAAAAGCCCCAATCAGTTCAGATTGAGGCTTTTTTATTTTAACTACGGGTATTAAACAGAAGCCTTCAATGCCGCCGCTTTATCAATCGCTTCCCAAGAGAACTCAGGTTCGTCACGACCAAAGTGACCGTAAGCCGCTGTCTTAGTGTAAATCGGACGCAAGAGATCGAGCATCTTCACAATGCCTTTAGGACGTAAGTCAAAGTGTTCACGAACTAAGGCGGTGAGCACTTCGTTTGATACTTTACCTGTGCCGTAAGTCTCGACCATGATTGAAGTTGGTTGAGCAACACCAATCGCGTAAGAGATTTGTACTAAACAACGTGAAGCGAGTCCTGCTGCCACGATATTCTTTGCTACATAACGACCAGCATAAGCAGCTGAACGGTCTACTTTAGAAGGGTCTTTCCCAGAGAATGCGCCACCACCATGTGGTGCTGCGCCGCCGTAGGTATCAACGATAATCTTACGACCGGTTAAGCCGCAATCACCTTGTGGTCCACCAATCACAAAACGACCGGTTGGGTTCACTAAGAACTTGATATCACCTTTGATGAGTTCTTTAGGCAGTGTTGGTTTGATGATTTCTTCAATCACCGCTTCACGGATGTCTTTTAATTCCATCTCTGGTGCGTGCTGTGTTGAAACAACCACAGTATCAATCGCACTTGGTTTACCATTTTCGTATTTGATGGTGACTTGTGATTTAGCGTCAGGACGTAACCATGGTAAACGGCCATCTTTACGCAGTTGTGATTGACGTTCCATCACGCGGTGAGATAACCAGATAGGTAATGGCATCAATTGTGGTGTTTCATCACATGCGTAACCAAACATAATGCCTTGGTCACCTGCACCTTGGTCTAGTGGATCGTCTTCTGCTTTATCCACACCTTGAGCGATATCAGGCGATTGTTTGTCATAAGCAACCAATACAGCACAACCTTTATAGTCAATACCGTAATCTGTATTGTCATAACCAATGCGTTTAATTGTTTCACGAGCCACTTTGATGTAATCCACATTCGCTGTGGTCGTAATCTCACCTGCTAATACAATTAAGCCCGTGTTGGCTAAAGTCTCTGCTGCAACACGTGCAGTAGGATCTTGTTCAAGAATCGCATCTAATATGCTGTCAGACACCTGATCAGCTAGTTTATCTGGATGGCCTTCAGAAACTGATTCTGATGTGAATAAATATGAATTCATGGATTAATGTTTCGTTATACATTCGAAAATAAGGCATGAAGAATAGCAAATTAAATGCAATTTACAAAATTCTAGATTTAAGGCGCGAAGAATTTAAACCACTTTAAAAATCAGGTTTTAGCTAGCTAAGCTACCTTATCATTCAACTATCCCATACAATGATGTTAATTAGAAATGCATGTAATTAATGACTCAAAATAGAATGACGAGAACGATGGATCTTAAATTTACGAAAATGCAAGGCTTGGGCAACGACTTCGTTGTGATTGATAGTTATACATCGCCCGTTAATTTAACCGCTGAACAAATCCGTCGTATTGCTGATCGTCGTTTTGGCATTGGATGCGACCAGTTATTGTTGGTTGAAAAGCCAACGCAATCCATGGCTGACTTTCGGTATCGCATTTTCAATGCGGATGGCGGTGAGGTAGAGCAGTGCGGAAATGGCGCGCGTTGTTTTGCTAGATTTGTTTTTGATAAAGGCCTAACTGCAAAAACCAAAATTTGCGTTGAAACTGCTGGCGGTATTATTTACCCTAAATTGGAAGATGGTGGTTTAGTGACGGTTGATATGGGCTCTCCTAAATTTGAGCCCAACCAAATTCCATTTATTGCTGATGAAGTTGCATTGAGTTATCCACTATTGGTTTCTGATCATGAAGTTGAAATCAGTTTAGTTTCTATGGGGAATCCTCATGCGGTGCAGGTGGTTGAGGATTTGGATCGGGCGCCAGTTATTCATGATGGCGCGCTTATTGAAATGCATCCTAGATTCCCTCAGCGGGTAAATGCTGGTTTTATGCAAATCATGGATGCGCACCATATTCGTTTACGTGTATTTGAACGCGGTGCTGGCGAAACGCTGGCTTGTGGAACGGGCGCTTGTGCTGCTGCTGTTGCAGGTATTCGATTAGGTCAGTTGCAGTCGCCAGTGCAAGTAGATATGCGCGGCGGTAGTTTAACTATTGCTTGGGCGGGTGGAGATGATTCTGTGATGATGACTGGCCCAGCCGTTAACGTTTATGACGGTAAAATTTCAATTTAATTTTTGATAGATAGAAAACCATCAAATGGAAACAAAAGTACTTAACGAGCATGAAGTTGCTGCCTATTTACAGCAAAATCCAGAATTTTTTGAAAATCATGCTGATTTGTTAGCAGTAATGCATGTACCCAGTGCCCACGGCAAGGGCGCAGTTTCTTTGGCCGAGCGTCAGCAAGTTGCTCAGCGCGATAAAATCCGGCAATTGGAGCGAAAGTATAGTGAACTGCTAACAATTGGTATCGAAAATGATGA
>JBEIDM010000127.1:0-3296 GCA_040383445.1 Candidatus Methylopumilus sp.
GATTGTTCTTTGTGTATAACGAAACCGAAGGCGAGTTTGGCACATTCTATGGATTTAAAATCTCAGACATGGCGAGATAGTCATTAGCTAATCGTTCAAACAAAAAACCGCCCGAAGGCGGTTTTTTTATGGGCTAATGAAACGATTAATTACCAATCGCTGTAGCGACTTTAGATGAAACCAAGCCAAAAATAGCACCAAGTACAGTTGAGATAGCAACAATAACAACAGGATTAGTTAAATCACTTGCCGTTACAGCCATATTGTTTGTTGTTAATGCCAAACCTGCTGTTGCAGCATAACCATATACATTTGCTGGTACGGCTGAAAGCAAGTTAACACCAGAAACAATGACCAAGAAAAACACTGTAACGCCGATATAAACTGCAGCAGCAACTTCTGCTGGCAGACCGACTGGGTTAGTGCTGACTAATTGAAGTGCAATACCCGCGATAATGGCACCATAAATCATGCCAGCAATCGTTTTTTTGAATGCAGTATCACAACCACCATTATTGAAAAAAGCGCCCCAAGCAATAAACCCTATCCAGACCTGAACAGCGTTGGATAAAGTGCCTAATGCTAAGTAAGCCCAGAGACCACCAAGGACAGCAATACTGACAGACAATGCAGTTGTTTTTGACATACTTATCTCCTCTAGTTGTACTTCTATTTTTTCTAAGTTTTAGAACAAAGTTTCTAATAGAACAGCTACAGCGACTTGTACAAGGCCATGTAAGACCTGAAGCG
The DNA here is from genome assembly GCA_040383445.1 of Candidatus Methylopumilus sp. Taxonomy (GTDB): domain Bacteria; phylum Pseudomonadota; class Gammaproteobacteria; order Burkholderiales; family Methylophilaceae; genus Methylopumilus_A. The sequence goes on from JBEIDM010000127.1 coordinate 751, forward strand.
ACCCTGCAATTACAAAACCGCTGAACAAGATACTAGTACAAAAAATAAGGATATGTAAACTTTTTGTAATAGTAAATTATTAAGTGATTTAAATAATTAATTTAAATAATTTTAATGGGGCGTGTTTTTTGAAAAACTCCAGTTTTTATGCCATGTATTAAGCACAGATTGAGGATATTGCGACTGCCCGAGACTACCGTTATATCGACCTAGTGCGCGATATAAATCACCATGTTCTACATCTAAATAATGTCTCAAAATAGTACAGCCATAACGTAAATTTAAACGCAGATGAAATAGATTGTGTTCTGGTAGGCCAATGCTCTTAGTCCAAAATGGCATCACTTGCATATACCCTCGCGCACCAGCGGAAGAAACGGCATATTTCTTAAATCCACTCTCCACTTGTATTAAACCCAACACCAACTCAGGCTCTAAACCAGCGCGACTGGCTTCATAGTGCACAGTTCGCAAAAAGTCTTCACGACTTTCAGCATCAGGAATACGGGATTTTAAACGTTGAGACATGTGCTGCAGCCATGTCTGGGCTTGCACATCTTGAGAGAAAACGGATTGCTGTATGGGCTGATCACTAATGCTTTGCTGCATGTGTGCTTGGACACTGTTTGATAATGGCGCTTCACGCTGATTGCCTGCAAATACCAAATTGCTGAGAAGCAAAATGGCATAAACAGGAATGCACCAGTGCGTCATGCTTAAAATCTTAAGGCCTAAATTTTATGGCCTAACTCGCCAACGCTTTCAAGATGAAACTAGCAATCTCGTTCAAAGCAACAGATTGTGCTTCTGTTGAAGTACGTGCTTGATACTCCACTTGGTTTTCTTTCAAACCACGGTCACCAATGACAATACGATGTGGAATACCAATCAACTCCATCTCAGCAAACATCACGCCTGGTCGCTCGCCACGGTCATCCAACATCACATCCACGCCAGCGGCTAATAACTCTTCATAAAGCTTAGTTGCAGCCTCTTTAACCGCATCACTCTTATCCATGCCAATTGGCGCAATTGCCACTTGGAAAGGTGCAAGACTGGTTGGGAAGACAATACCGCGTTCATCATTACCTTGTTCAATCGCAGCACCCACAATACGTGACACGCCAATGCCGTAACAACCCATTTCCATGACTTGAGTTTGACCTTGCTCATCAAGGTAAGTCGCGTTCATCGCTTGTGCATATTTAGTACGTAATTGGAAAATGTGACCCACTTCAATACCGCGACATAAAGCCAACACGCCTTTACCATCTGGGCTTGCATCGCCATCAATCACGTTACGAATGTCTGCTACCAAACTTGGCTCTGGTAAATCACGGCCAAAGTTCACACCTGACAAATGCAGTTTTGGTTGGTTTGCACCACAAATAAAATCACTCATCGTCGCTACAGTACGGTCAGCAATAACAGTTACATTCGCACCCACTTTTACAGGGCCGATAAAGCCTGGTGGGCAGTCATTTAAGTTTGCACGCACTTCTTCAGGCGTTGCAAAACGGAAGTCAGCTAAGTCATCTAACTTAGCGACTTTAATTTCATTCAAGCTGTGGTCACCACGCAGCAAGAGCAAGTAAAACTTATCGTTCGCCATTAAAGCAATCGACTTCACTGTGCGTTGTAAGCTCACACCCAACAACTCCGCAACGGCTTCACAAGTCGTTTGCTTAGGGGTTTCGACTAACTTCATTTCTTCACTAGCTGCTGCGCGTGGTGTGCTTGGCGCTAAAGCCTCAGCCAACTCAACGTTCGCTGCATAATCTGAATTTGGGCAATAAGCCAAACCATCTTCACCTGAATCTGCAAGCACATGGAACTCATGCGAGCCATCACCCCCAATTGCGCCAGTATCTGCACGTACCGCACGGAACTCTAAACCCAAGCGAGTGAAAACATTTGAATACGCTTGATACATACGATCATAAGTTTGCTCAAGCGAAGCTAAATTGGTATGGAAAGAATACGCATCTTTCATCATAAACTCACGGGCACGCATCACCCCAAAACGTGGGCGAATTTCATCACGGAATTTAGTTTGCACTTGATAAAAATTAAGCGGTAATTGTTTGTAACTCTTAATTTCACGACGTGCGATGTCAGTAATCACTTCCTCGTGCGTCGGCCCAAAACAGAACTCTCGTTCATGACGGTCTTCAATCTTCAACATTTGCGGGCCAAACACAGCCCAACGGCCAGTTTCTTCCCAAAGCTCTTTTGGTTGTACCGCTGGCATCAATAATTCAAGCGCACCCGCCTTATTCATTTCATCGCGCACCACGGCTTCCACTTTACGCAATACACGCAAACCAAGTGGCATCCAAGTGTAAAGGCCAGAACCTAAGCGCTTGATAAACCCAGCACGGAGCATCAAGCGATGGCTAGCCAACTCCGCTTCTTGTGGAGCTTCTTTTTGAGTGGCAATAAAAAATTGTGAGGCGCGCATAAAGACTTTTTTCAGATAACAAACGAAGGGATAGGATTTTATAGGGAAATAATGGCTAAGTCAGCCTATAGTTTTAGCTGACGGC
>JBEIDM010000128.1:0-3245 GCA_040383445.1 Candidatus Methylopumilus sp.
AAACTTTTTGAAACCACCACCAGTACCAGATTCACCAACAGTGACTTTAACTTTTTGTGCTTTTTGAAAATCTTCTGCAACTGCTTCTGTAATTGGATAAACAGTAGAAGAACCATCGATTTTAATGATTTTCTCTGCTGCAATTGCTGAGCTTGCTGAAAAGCCTGCTGCAATAACCGCTGCGACTGTTGTGATTTTTAAAAATTTACTTGGCATCACTTAAACTCCCTTGGGTAAATACATTATTAAAACAAAAGAAATAATTAATTTCTGAGACACTGATGATTTTTACATATTTTAGTTTTCAAATATTACAAGTTTGTGACAATTTTTGCGAAACAAATATTGACCTTCACACCCCTAATTGTAAGCTGGCGCGAAGCCATGCTAGGCATACCTTTGGTGTATAATTTCATTTTTTAAAAAAACGCTACGAGAATCCACTCAATGGAAGCCGAACAACTCAATCAAATTGGCAATCGTCTAGCCGACCTTACAGAGCGCCAACACGCGCTTAGGGGGTATCTTTGACTTTGAGAACAAACAGCAACGCCTAGAAGAGGTTAGTCAACTTTTAGAGGATCCGAGTATTTGGAACGATAATGAGCGTTCACAAAAGCTGGGTAAAGAGCGTCGAGAGTTAGAAGCGCTTGTTAAAAATCTGGTCGATATTAATCAAGGTCTAAGCGACGCTTCTTAGTTATTTGAGATGGCACGTGAAGAAAACGACGATGCCACGCTAGTCAGTATTGAAGCCGACAGCCTTGGTCTGGCACAGCAAGTTGAAGCCTTAGAGTTCCGCCGTATGTTCTCCAATCCCATGGATCCTAATAACTGCTTTATGGACTTTCAGTCAGGCAGTGGTGGAACTGAAGCCCAAGATTGGGCGTCCATGTTACTTCGCATGTACTTACGCTACTGCGAGCGTAAGGGCTTTAAAGTGGAAGTTATGGAAGAATCTGAAGGTGATATAGCCGGAATTAAAAGTGCCTCACTTAAAATTTCAGGTGAATATGCTTATGGCTTTTTACGCACAGAGTCTGGGGTGCACCGCTTAGTGCGCAAGTCACCGTTTGATTCTGGCAATCGTCGTCATACTTCTTTTGCTAGCGTGCAGGTATTTCCTGAGATTGATGATTCCATTGAAGTGGATATTAATCCTGCTGATTTGCGGATTGATACCTATCGCGCGAGTGGTGCGGGTGGTCAGCATATTAATAAAACCGACTCTGCTGTGCGAATTACGCATATTCCAACGAATACCGTTGTGCAGTGTCAAAACGATAGATCGCAACATCGCAATAAGGCTGAAGCGATGAATATGTTGAAAGCGCAGCTATATGCGCTAGAGTTAAATAAACGAAATGAAGAAAAACAAGCCTTGGAAGATGCTAAAACAGACATCGGCTGGGGACACCAAATTCGTAGTTATGTGCTAGATCAATCTCGTATTAAGGATTTACGGACGAGTGTTGAAGTTGGCAATACGCAAGGGGTGCTGGATGGCGACCTTGATCCATTTATATCTGAAAGTTTAAAGCAGGGAGTTTAGCGTGAGTGAACATTTAAATCCGCCATTACAAGACGAAAATCACGTCATTGCTGAGCGTCGTGAAAAGCTAAAGGCCATACGTGAAAAGGGTGTTGCTTTTCCTAATGACTTTAAGCCAGAACATTTTGCGGCACCTTTACATGCCCAATTTGGTGATCAAGAAAATGAAACCTTAGATGCCCAAGCAGTCGTTGTTAAAGTAGCTGGACGTATGATGCTTAAGCGCGTCATGGGTAAGGCGAGTTTCGCGACGATACAAGACAAGACTGGCCGTGTTCAGTTATTTATCTCTAAAGATAATATTGGCGAAGAACTTTATGATTCATTCAAGCATTGGGATTTGGGTGATATCGTTGCCGCGGTTGGCGTCATTTTTAAGACCAAAACGGGTGAGCTTTCAATTAAGGTCAGCGAACTACGTTTACTCACTAAATCATTGCGTCCACTTCCTGAAAAATTTCATGGCTTATCAGATCAAGAGACTAAGTACCGTCAACGTTATGTGGATTTAATGGTTTCTGAAGAAACACGTCATACGTTTATTGCTCGCAGCAAGATTGTTTCAGCGATTCGTGGATTCATGTTGCAAAATGAATTCTTAGAAGTAGAAACGCCTATGTTGCACCCAATTCCAGGCGGTGCTTCTGCCAAGCCTTTTATCACGCACCATAACGCACTTGATATGCAAATGACTTTGCGTATTGCGCCTGAGCTTTATCTAAAGCGTTTGATTGTTGGTGGTTTTGAACGTGTATTTGAAATTAATCGTAACTTCCGTAATGAAGGCGTTAGCGTCAGACACAATCCTGAATTTACCATGATGGAGTTCTACGCCACTTATACAGATTACAAATGGTTGATGGACTACACCGAAAACTGTATTCGCGCTGCGGCAATGGCTGCTTGTGGAACAGCTACTGTGCAATATCAAGGTCGCGAAGTTGACTTCAGCAACCCATTCCAACGCTTGACGATTGTGGGCGCGATTAAGAAATATGCCCCGCAATATACGGATGCACAATTAACGGATGGTGAGTTTATTCGTACTGAATTATTAAAATTTGGTGTGAAAGCTTTTGATCATGTTGGTTTAGGGGCATTGCAATTAGCCTTGTTTGAAGAAACAGCCGAAAGCCAATTGTGGGAGCCCACCTATATTATTGATTACCCAGTTGAAGTTTCACCTTTAGCCCGTGCTTCAGATGCAAATCCTGAAATCACAGAACGCTTTGAATTGTTTGTCACAGGCCGTGAAATTGCTAATGGCTTTTCTGAGCTTAATGATGCAGAAGACCAAGCAGCACGTTTCCATGCGCAGGTGGCAGCTAAAGAAGCAGGTGATGATGAAGCCATGTATTACGATGCCGATTTTATCCGTGCTTTAGAGTACGGCATGCCTCCAACAGGCGGTTGTGGTATTGGGATAGACCGTTTAGTGATGTTGCTGACAGACAGCCCAAGTATTCGTGACGTGATCTTATTCCCACATCTTCGTAAAGAATCTTAATTTTAAACTAAGTGAGTAGGCTGCTTGAGCTTGCAACACCAAGCAGTCCACTCACCAATATCACTAATAGTGTATTCACCTTATATCTTTGTAAGGCGATAAAAGCGATCACGGCAATCGCAACACTCATCCAATGAATCTCCAAAACTTCTGTTTGCCAAAGTGTGTGATTGGCAAGCGTTATGC
>JBEIDM010000129.1:0-3236 GCA_040383445.1 Candidatus Methylopumilus sp.
ACTCAGTCCAATGGCCAATACACAGTCTTTTAAGGCATCTTCAAGAGTCTCACAGATCACTGCATTTTCTAATAAATTCACAGCGCCACATGCCAAAGCATTTGCTTCAGCATCTGGAAATTGTTTAGGTTGAACTAAATATAGTTGATTTAGCCCCATTGTTTTCATGGCGCGCGCAGCAGACCCTATGTTACCTGGGTGGCTTGTTTGACAAAGAATAATACGGAATTGATTAAGCAAGATGTTTGGCGCTAGTGGCAGAAAGCATTAAAATACTATTTTAACAGCTCTTTAATATTGCCTCATGTAGATTTACTACAAAGCCACCGAATAAAGGTGGTAGGCAAACATGGAAAATACACATGCATCCAATGCTTACAAACGCGGTTAAAGCCGCTCGCCGTGCTGGCGCTATTATTAATCGCGCATCACAGGACGTGGGCGCAATTAAGGTTCAAACTAAAACTTACAACGACTTTGTGAGCGAAGTCGATCGTAATGCTGAACAAGCGATTATTGATACGCTTAAAGAAGCCTATCCAACACACGGTTTTTGGGGTGAGGAAAGTGGTAAGGATGGTAAAGAAGCTGAGCATATTTGGATTATTGATCCTTTAGATGGCACAACTAACTTTTTGCATGGTTTTCCTCAGTATGCAATTTCTATCGCGCTGATGAGTAACGGACAACTCTCACAAGCGGTTGTTTATGATCCTAATCGAAATGACTTATTCACCGCCACACGTGGTCGTGGTGCGTTCTTGAATGACAAGCGTATTCGCGTAAGTAATCGTGCTAAGTTGCAAGATTCTATTGTCGGCACAGGTTTTCCATACCGTGACTTTAGCAATTTAGATGCTTACATGGACATGTTCAAAGACATGGTCAAAAAGACTTCAGGCATTCGTCGTCCAGGCGCTGCTGCATTAGATTTGGCTTATGTCGCAGCAGGTTGGTTTGATGGTTTCTGGGAGATTGATTTATCAACCTGGGATATCGCTGCGGGCGCATTATTGATTCAAGAGGCTGGCGGCATTGTTGGCGATTTTGAAGGTAATGAGACTTGGATTGATACTGGCAATATTGTTGCTGGCAATCCAAAGGTTTTCGCACAAATGTTACAAGTTTTAACGCCACATTTAACTGATAATTTAAAATCAAATTATCAAAAACCTGTTACTGAATAATCTAATTGAAGATCAAAGTTAACGATATGAAAAAAGTGACGAAAGCTGTTTTTCCAGTTGCGGGTCTTGGCACACGCTTTTTGCCAGCAACAAAAGCCAATCCTAAAGAAATGCTACCGATCATTGATAAGCCTTTAATTCAATATGCGGTGGAAGAAGCGATTGAAGCGGGCATTACCGATTTGATTTTTATTATCGGCCGAAATAAACGTGCGATTCCTGATCACTTCGATATGGCTTACGAGTTGGAAAATGAACTTGAGCGCAATGGCAAAACAGAATTGCTTAAAATCGTTCAAAACATTATCCCTAAACATGTCAATTGTATTTATATTCGCCAGGCGCAGGCTTTAGGCTTAGGTCATGCTGTTCGAATTGCACGTCCGGTTGTGAATGATGAACCGTTTGCTGTGTTGCTCGCTGATGATTTGTTAGATGGTAAAGTCCCAGTCATGAAACAAATGGTTGAAGCTTACAATCATCATCATTGTTCATTGCTCGGGGTTCAGAATGTGCCGCGTGAACAAACTAAGAGTTACGGAATTGTTGCGACAACGACAATTGATGAAAAGGTGGAAAAGGTCTCATCTATTGTCGAAAAACCAAAACCAGAAGAAGCGCCTTCAACCTTGGGTGTTGTCGGCCGCTACATCCTAACGCCAAGAATTTTTCATCACTTAGATAATATTAAACCTGGTGCTGGGGGTGAAATTCAGTTAACTGATGGGATATCTTCTTTGCTATCAGAAGAACAGGTTTTAGCCTATCGCTTTGATGGTGTGCGTTATGATTGTGGCTCTAAGGCTGGATATATGGAAGCGACAGTGCGTTTAGGTTTGCGTCATCCTGAAGTTGGTGCTGATTTTAAAGTGCTATTAGAGAAAATTGTGAATGAAGAGAAAATGAAGTAATTTTTTTTATTTTAATTTCAAACTACTTAAAGTTCTTGATCTCACAGATGCTAGCAGTGATGCGTCATTAATTAATGACTGACCATATGAAGGCACCATGTCCTTCATTTTGCTTTTCCACTCTTTAGTTTGTATTCTGTCGCTAAAGCAACGTTCAATAATTGCAATCATTGCTTGTGCTGATGTTGATGCGCCTGGCGATGCGCCTAGTAGTGCTGCAAGAGAGCCATCTTTAGCCGTCACAATTTCAGTCCCAAATTCTAGTTTTCCGCCTTTTTGATCACAATTTTTGATGATCTGTACGCGTTGTCCTGCTTTTGCTAAATGCCAGTCTTCCGCATTTGCCGTTGGGAAGTATTCTTGCAATGATTTGATTCGGCTTTTTTGTGATTGAAATACTTCACCGATTAAGTATCGCGTTAAATCTGCGTTCTGAATGCCGGCAGCCATGATTGGTTTTACATTGTTTCTTTTGACTGAAGCAAGTAGGTCTAAGAATGAGCCTTCTTTTAAGAACTTAGTTGTAAAGCCGGCATATGGTCCGAACAGTAATGCAGGTTCGCCATTAATGATGCGTGTATCCAAGTGGGGTACAGACATTGGAGGCGCCCCAATTGCCGCCTTTCCATATACTTTGGCATGATGTTGTTTAATAACATCTTGGTTTTTACAGACTAGCCATAATCCACTGACGGGGAATCCGCCATAACCTTTACTTTCAGCGATGCCTGATTTTTGTAGAAGTGGTAGTGCTCCGCCGCCTGCACCTAGAAATACAAACTTAGCAATAATCGTATGAGTTTTCTTGCTTAAACGATCTTGCATCCTGACATGCCAAAGACCGCGTTTGTCTTGTTTTAATCGACGTACAGATTGATTGAGGCTGAGGTCAAAATTTGAGTCTGATTTTAGATGGCTAATTAGATCGCGTGTCAAAGCACCAAAGTCTACATCAGTGCCATAAGCAAGACGTGTAGCAGCAACTGGCTGTTTTGGGTCGCGGCCTTTCATCACAAGCGGCATCCATTGCTTCAGTACCTCAGGATCTTCAGTGTATTCCATGTCTTTAAATAATGGATGCGCACTGAGCTTTGCATGCCGCTCTTTTAGAAAAGCGACATTTGCTGCACCCCATACG
>JBEIDM010000130.1:0-3212 GCA_040383445.1 Candidatus Methylopumilus sp.
AAACATCACTCACAAGCATAAAACACAAGAGCAAATCAGATGAGCAAAAACCCTCAACTTTGGATGGACGTACAATTTGCAAGCGAGCTAAAAGGCCTACCTAGTCTTGCTCAATTTAAGCTTTGGGCACGTAAAGCTTTACGCACCGATGCTCAAATTGCATTACGAATTACCGATGAAGAGGAAGCACGTGCTTTTAATAGCGAATATCGAGGAAAAGATTACGCAACTAACGTACTCACTTTCCCACTTACGGAAGCACCTTTTATCATTGCCGACATCCTCATTTGCGCACCAGTGGTTGCAATCGAAGCAGCTGAACAAGGTAAAAGTTTAGAAGCCCATTTTGCGCATTTAACAGTGCATGGCGTACTGCATGCACATGGTTACGACCACGAAAAAGAAGCACCAGCAGCATTGATGGAAAGTATAGAAAGTCAAATTATGACGAGCCTTGGCTATCCTGACCCTTATGCGGAAATTAACTAAATAATAATGAACAAAATAGAGAGCACATATCATGGCTGAAGCTGAAAAACCAAACTGGTTAGAGCGTTTGAGTCATTTCTTACTACGCGAACCAGAAGACAGAGAACAACTCATCGAGTTATTACATGCCTCTTTCGAGAAGAGCCTTTTAGATGGTGATGCACTCGCTATGATAGAAGGCGTACTTCAGGTTTCAGAAACGCAAGTACGTGATGTCATGATTCCACGCTCACAAATGGATGTGATTGATATCACGCAGAAACCAGAAGAGTTTATTCCGTTTGTGATTGAAACAGCCCACTCGCGCTTTCCTGTCATTGACGATGATAAAAACGACATCATCGGCATTTTATTAGCAAAAGATTTGCTCCGATATTATGCAGGCGAAGATTTCGATGTGCGCGATATGCTGCGCCCTGTAGTGTTTATTCCAGAATCAAAACGCCTAAACGTCTTACTTAAAGAGTTCCGTAGCAACCGCAACCACATCGCGATTGTCGTCGATGAATATGGTGGCGTTGCCGGCATGATTACCATTGAAGACGTGCTTGAACAAATCGTTGGTGACATTGAAGATGAATACGATTTTGACGAAACCGAAGACAACATCATTCAAGATGCAAAAGGTCGCTATCGCGTTAAAGCCTTAACTGAAATCGCTGACTTCAATGAAGCATTTGGCACAGACTTTAGCGATGAAGAGTTCTCAACGATTGGCGGTTTGGTTGTCAGCAAATTTGGGCACTTACCTAAACGCGGTGAAATCATCAACATTAACAATTTACAGTTCACCGCTCTAAGAACCGATAGCCGTAGATTGCACTCTGTCCTTATTCAGGAAATCTCGCTGCCACCTAGCGACATTTAACAAGGAACTTAATTTAATTAACGCTACTCCATGTATGATGAAACATACATTCCATGACATCACTTGGGGCAGCGCATGAAAAAAGTTCTTTTTGTTTTATTACTCACGGCATTTAGTCTAGCGCACGCTGAGAGTCCGCCAAAAGAGATCCCTACAGCAGAAAAAGCCTTTGTTGATAGCATCCATGGATTTGATAAAAAACAAATTCGCGCCCAGTTTGGAGAGCCAGCTAAGATTGAAGACATCAAAAGTCAGTCTGGTGATTTGAATGCATCGATTTGGCAATACCACCATCTCAATACCAACGATAAAGGTGAGTATTACGAAACAACCGAACTCGACTTTGTTGACGACAAAGTAGTCACAGTCGTGTTTATGAACAACGACGGTACTGAAGTGCCAGTGGATGCGAACACAACGCCAACACCCAACAATAAAATCTAAAACATTCTTAGCAATATCAATCACATTAAAAAAGGCGATTTAATCGCCTTTTTTAATGTGAGTTTTAATATACTGTCAGTCTTACTTCATTAGTTAATTTGATGCCTGACTTCAACAAACATCCTTACTTAAGTGCCCTGTTATTTGGCGCTGTTTGCGTATTCGGCTTTGCGCCTTTTTACCTATTCCCCGTCCCTATTTTTGCCTTAGCTGGTTTATTTTATTTATGGCAAAAAACTAAAGATGCAAAATCAGCAGCTAAGTTAGGTTTTATTTTTGGTCTCGCCTACTTCATTGCTGGTATTTATTGGATATACATTAGCCTACACGATGTAGGCGGCATGCCTTTCTGGATGGCTGGCTTCGCAACATTCTGCCTTTGCGCATTTCTTGCACTTTTCCCAGCAGCCGTCGGCTACTTAAGCAAACGTAGCCCAAATGTTTTAATTGCTGCGCCTTTGTTATGGGTAGTTTCAGAATGGGTACGTGATTGGATTTTCACTGGCTTCCCTTGGCTTGCCGTTGGATATTCACAAGCCCCATTTAGCCCACTTGCGGCCATCGCCCCAGTGTTAGGTGTTTTTGGAATCAGCATGGCTGTCACAGCAAGTGCAAGTCTGGTTTTATTGGCATTCAATCAAGCTTATCGCCGACTATCGTTCATGAGCTTAATCGGACTCTATTTAGTGAGTGGCGCACTCAATCTAGTCAGCTGGGTTGCACCGCAAGGCAAGCCCATCAGCGTCTCGCTTCTGCAAGGAAATATCCCTCAAGATTTAAAATGGACCAGAGAAATCATCGTCCAAACCATTAACCAGTATGCGCAAATGACCGCGCAAACCAAGTCCGATTTAGTCGTTCTTCCCGAAACAGCCCTCCCCGTTGCAATCGATACTCAGCAAACTAATCTCAAACAAGATCAAGTACTCGCACCCTTCTTTGAGATTACTGCAAACCACCACCAGAGTATTTTGGTCGGCACCGTTGAGTCTGAACAAGAGAATTATTACAACAGCGTATTAGGTATTAACGAAAACAATACTCAATCATACCGAAAATCGCATTTAGTCCCATTTGGTGAATTTATTCCATTTAAAAATCTGATTGGTTGGGTTTACCGGGACTGGCTCAACATGCCGCTCAGTGACTTAAGTCGCGGTAGCAAACTGCAACAACCCATGACCTTAGCGAATCAAAAAATAGCACTCAACATTTGCTACGAAGACGTTTTTGGCGAAGAAATTATCAGCCAACTACCTCAAGCAACCATGCTAGTAAACGTAAGCAATGATGCTTGGTATGGGCATTCCATCGCAGCCTATCAACATTTACAGTTCTCACAAATGCGTAGCTTAGAAACTGGCCGCATGATGTTACGTGCCACTAACACCGGCGCCACAGCCATCATTGG
>JBEIDM010000131.1:0-3171 GCA_040383445.1 Candidatus Methylopumilus sp.
ATGATTTGGCAGGGTGAGCCTGAATTGCAATTGCCTGATGGAAGTAAGCTCTTGTTTGATCGTAAGCAGGGGCAGGGCTTAGCTTTAGATCGCTTAGGCATTCATAAATTACGGATTGCCAATCGCAAAGGCGGGGAGCGGTTTAAGCCTGATTTGCATAGGCCAACACGAACGCTCAAGCATCTATTGCAAGAAGCCAACATGCCACCTTGGCTGCGTGACCGATTGCCTCTAATCTATTTTGATGATGCCTTGGCGGTGGTTCCAGACATTGGCATCAGTTGTCTAATGCAAGCGACTGAGAAAGAGCTTGGTCTTGTGATTAGTTGGATTGTTGGGGATTAAACGCGCATAAAAAAACAGCGCCGAAGCGCTGTTTAAAAGTGGAGAATTATGGTTTAGGAGTATTTGGCACGATTCAATCTTACTGTACCGAAGTTTCCTTTTAAACTGAATAAATCCTGAAAAGGTTTAGGATTTATTCCTAACCATGAATGCTCGAATTTTTATTTATCAGATTAATCTAAACCGATTTGATAAACTTCTTCTTCAGTTTCAACAATCTTACCTGTGACCGCATCCACTTCAACTTCCCACTCTTTGCCATCTTTACCTTTGATGTCAAATTCGTAAGAGATAGAGCCATCAGCTTCAATAGATGTTTCGCTTTCAATCACTTCGCCAGCATGTGCTGCTAATGCAGTTTTCTTAGCTTCTTCTAAAGTGACTTTAGCTTTTGATGCAAAGCGAGTATCTTTTGCATCAACTTCTTCCTCTTCTTCAGTTACTTTGCCAGTTTTGGCATCACATTCAACTTCCCATTCTTTGCCATCTTTACCCTTGATATCAAATTCATAGATAGGCTTGCCGTTTTCGATTTCAGCTTCTAATGAAATTACATCGCCAGGGTGTTTCGCTAATGCTGCTTTCATACAGCTTTCCATCGCGCCCTTGTGAGCTGGTGCTGCAAATGCAGGTAGTGTTACTAAAAGTGCTGCCAGTGCCAATGAAATCTTTTTCATGTAATTCTCCTTAATTAATAAATGCCAACCAAAAGACCGTGGCATATTAAAAAAGTTTAATTAATCAAGGAATACGACGAAGGACGGATGCCAGAAAAATCTGATTTATTGGTTCAAAGGTGCAAGAAGTTCTTCTAAGAAATAAGCCGAAAGCTCAATTCTGTTTCGTAATTTTGCTTTGCGATAAACAGAAGCCGCTTGATCTCGGATTGTTCTTTCAGAAGTGCCACGCAGGCCAGCAATTTCTTCTAAGCTAAAGCCCTTAATAATGAGCAGTGCCACATCAGTTTCTGCTTGAGTAAGTCCCCATTGTTTAAACTCTTCATGAATCTTGCTTGATAAACCCTCAATCAAGGATTTGTTTTGATTTTGCCAATACTTAATTTCAGTATTGGTTTCACTAATATCAATTTGAACATCTTTAATCGTCTTTTTCTCTAGTTTATAAAAACGATAAAAAATATAGCCAATATAAATCGCCACTGTATAAATGAGGAATTCGATGACGAGGTGCTTGGGTTCTATTTTTTCGTGAAGATCTAATGAAATATCCATGAAGAATAAAATCAGTATCAATACCGCTGGCAGAAAAATACTTTTTAGAAGTTTTTTGACTTTAATGTCATGCAAATGAAAATTGAATTTAGGCATTGAGGTTTATTGAACGCTCAATCTCGCTGCGCTATCAATTTTTTGATAACAAAAGATAGTGCCAATAAGAGGAATTAATAAACTTAAGTAAGCAATTTGTTTGGGTGTGTGTCGAACAGCGATGGCTAACTCGTCTAGCTTTGCGATCAAGAAAATCCATACGTAGACAAAAGCAACACAACCAATAATGATAGGCGTGATGCTGTGATAAAAGTAATAAATGAGCGCGGTTGCGCCCATGAAGCTGATGCAGCAACACCAAATCAAAAACAAATTATTCGTTTCTTTGAGTATGGCTTTTAAGTGCTCAGGATTGACTGTCGCTTTTTCCAGATGAGCTTCTTCACTAATATCAGTGAGCAATAATTTGCCGCAATGATGACAAAACTCCGCATCATCTAAAACAGATTTATCGCAGTGACGGCAGAAGCCAGTGAATTGCTCTTTGAAAGTGATTGCCAAAATATCTATTCATTACATAAAAAGGGTAGTGAATAGTATTTAAAGCATAGGGGGGTGTCTTGTGAGACTTTCCCGAACTTAGTTGGGAATTTTTCCTAACTCTCAATTAAGCCACAACGTATGGCTAAGCGCACCATCTCAACAGGGCTATTAACGCCCAGTTTTTGTTTAATGGTGGTTTGGTAGTTGGCGACTGTTTTAAGGCTGATATTGAGTGTGCCTGCGATTTTATTTAGATCAACGCCGTCCACTAACATTCTAAAAATCTCGAACTCCCTCGCTGACAATGCTTGCATCGGGTCACCTTCTCCGCTGTGCAATTGCAGCGCAATTTTGTTTGAGAGTTCGGAGCCTAAATACGTTTGCCCTGAAAACACCCATTCGATGGCATTGGCTAATTCATCTGCCAGTCCACTTTTAGTCACATAACCTTTTGCACCTGCTTTAAGTGCTTGGCTAGCAAAAGCCACATTCTCATGCATAGAGAGAACAAGGATTTTTGCTGTAGGGTAGCGTGCCACAATCCGTTTAATGGTTTCCATGCCACCTATACCTGGCATGGAGAGGTCAATAATCGTCACATCAGGTAAATGCTCACCAAAGATTTGATAAGCACGCTCGCCACTCTCAGCCTCTGCAACCACTGTGAACTTTGCGTCTTGTTCAAGTAAACGCTTTACGCCAGCCCTGACCACTGCATGATCATCGACTAACATAATGCTAATTGAATTTAGGTTTTTCATAGTCATGACTTTTAAATTGATGTTGGAATCCAAGCGCTGATCTCAGTGCCGTTATTTGAATTGATTGCGGATTGAATTTTAAGGATGCCGCCCAAGCCCTCTACACGCTCTCGCATGCCTGGCAAGCCAAGCCCATCGGTCTTTTTGGTGTTAAAGCCCTTGCCATCATCCTTGATGGTCACTTGTAAACCAGGCTTGCCAGATTTACTGAGTTTAAAGACTTCAATCGCAATATTTTTAGCTTGTGCGTGACGTGAAATATTCGTTAAGCATTCTTGTACTAAGCGATATAA
>JBEIDM010000132.1:0-3147 GCA_040383445.1 Candidatus Methylopumilus sp.
AAGCTGCTGAAAAATTAGGAATGAAGGTTTATTTAGGCGCTTGGATAGGCTGGATTAAAACACTCAATGACAAAGAGCTTAATCTCGCCATCAGACTTGCAAACCAATACCCAAAAACAATTAAAGCCTTAATTATTGGTAATGAAGTTTTATTAAGGGGTGAACAATCAGAGTCCGCACTTAAAAATTATATTCTTAAAGCTAAAGCGCAAACTAACGTTCCAGTGACTTATGCAGATGTTTGGGAGTTTTGGCGTAAGCACCCTGCACTAGAAAATTCAGTTGATTTCATCACGGTGCATATATTGCCTTATTGGGAAGACAACCCGCAGTCGATTGATCATGCACTCGACCATACGGCTAATGTAATGAATCTGCTTGCACAAACATTTGAAAAGCCTATTTTAATCGGTGAAACTGGCTGGCCCTCAATTGGAAGGCAGAGCCAAGAATCAGAACCGAGCTTAATTAATCAAGCAACCTATATAAGAGGCTTCTTAGGATTGGCTCAAGAAAAAAACTGGCAATACAATCTTATTGAATCTATGGACCAGCCTTGGAAACGCAGTCTAGAAGGAACTGTGGGTGGTTATTGGGGAATTTACACGAACGATTTGCAGCCTAAATTCTCATTTATTGGAGATGTGACGGCGCGCCAAGATCATTTAAATATAGTAATGCTTGCCTGCATGGGCGCCCTTCTATTTACTGGCCTTGCCTATGCCTTGAATGAACGTAGAAAATCTGCTTTCGCTGCAATCGCGACACTTGGTGCCCTTGCAAGTCTTTCAGCTATGCTCCAATTGGAATACTTGATGACGGCCTGCCGAATTGGCCAGGAATGGCTTGCATTGGGTGGGTTAGGCTTATTGAGCAATTTATTAGCGCTGAGCTTGGTTTGGGCAATATCAAAACCAAGTGCTGCTAATTTAAACTTACTTAAAGCAGGACTGCTGGTATTTCTATTTTCAGCTTTAATCGGAAGCGGATTGTTGATCATGGATGGCAGATACAGAGACTTTGCAGTACGTCTCTATTTATTAGCTGTGCTTGAGCTATCTATTGGCTTGTTATTACTTAAACGTGACATTAGGCCTAAGCTTAAGATGTGTCATCTATTGAATGCAGCGCTTATAGGTGGCGCGCTATATTGCGTTTATTTAGAGCCTAGCAACTTACTCACTTATGTCTGGCTAATTCTAAACGTTCTCATCGCTTTAGCCGCATGGCCAAAAAAGACTCATCAATAATTTATAGAAACCCTCGGTAATTTTATGATCGTAATTGTTAAGCGTTATTTAGCACCCCTAGCCTTTGCTTGGCTAATAGCACTCATTCATTTTGGTATTTGGAGTGTTTCCAATCGTTCACTACCAGTGATGAATGCACCATCCATCGTCAATGGATTTGCTTATAGTGGCTTTCAAGAGAATCAAAGTCCACTCGAAAAAGAATACCCAAGTACTGCAGAGCTAGAACAAGATCTAAAAATACTTAAGCCACTAACGAATCGCATTCGTATTTATGGTGCTTTGGAAAACAGCGAAGTAACGGCTCTTGCATCGAATCTTGGCTTTCATGTAACAGCTGGCGCTTGGCTAGGTAGTGATGAAAATGCTAACAGGCGAGAAATTGAAGCGCTCAAAAGTAAAATTAAGAACTATCCACGTATTGAACGTGCAATCGTTGGCAATGAGGTGTTATTAAGAAATGATTTGGAGCCTGAAGCACTTTTTAAATACTTAGATGAAGTAAGAAAATCAACTTCATTACCAATTTCAACAGCAGAGCCCTGGCACGTCTGGCTTAAAAACCCAGATCTAGTAAAACATGTCGATTATATTGCCGTACATCTTCTACCTTACCATGAAGGTGTGCCTGTAGAAAAAGCGGTGGACTACTCGTTGGAACGTTACAACGAGCTTATGGAAGCATATCCCCGTAAAAAAGTTGTGATCACTGAAATTGGCTGGCCTAGCCATGGCCCAACTTTAGGTGCAGCAGTTGCATCCGACGTCAATCAAGCCAGATTTGTTCGTGAATTTTTAGCTAAAACTGCCAAAAAGAATTATGACTACTACCTTATGGAGGCTTTTGATCAACCATGGAAACAAAAACTTGAAGGCTGGGCTGGTGCTTACTGGGGAATGTTTGATGCAGAGCGCAACGAAAAGTATTCACTTCATGGTGCAGTGCCAAAAGATGATCGATGGGAAGAAAAAGCACTTTGGGCGAGCTTGTTAGCTTTCCTACCAATTGCCTTCATTGCTTTCAGATTCAGGCATTGGGGTTTAGGTGGGCGATTCTCAATGGCAGTCTTACTCCAAGCCTGCATTACGACATTAGTGGTTGCATGGAATTTACCTGGTGATTATTACTATACAGTACGAGACTTTATTGTATTAATTGCCTTAATCGTAGGCATGGGCCTCACTTCAGCCGTGTTGATGATTTACGCCGTTGAGTTTAGTGAAGTAATGTTTAAAGGTGGCTGGAAACGCGCATATAAACGAGCCAAGCCTCTGCCTGCTGATAAAGAACTATTCGTGTCAATTCACC
Organism: Candidatus Methylopumilus sp.; assembly: GCA_040383445.1. GTDB lineage: Bacteria > Pseudomonadota > Gammaproteobacteria > Burkholderiales > Methylophilaceae > Methylopumilus_A. Next base: position 2,560 of record JBEIDM010000132.1, read on the forward strand.
TCGCTTGCTATAACGAACCGCCGGCTATGGTGATTATGACGATTGATAGCTTGGCCAAACTCAACTACACAAACTATGAAGTAATTGTTGTTGATAACAACACAAAAGATGAAGCGAAATGGAAGCCATTAGAAGCCTACATGGCTAAAATGCCTGCGAATTTCAAATTCTTTCACTTACCTCAATGGCCTGGATTTAAAGCTGGCGCACTAAACTTCGCCTTAGATCAAACCAGCCCGAAATCAAAAGTAGTGGGTGTAGTTGATGCAGATTATGAAGTTACTCCAGATTGGCTATCTGATTTAGTTCCACATTTTATGGATGCTAAGGTCGCCGTTGTTCAAGCACCACAAGCACATAGAGATTGGGAGAACAACTTCTTCCGTCGCATGAGTAACTGGGAATTCGAAGGATTTTTCCGTATTGGCATGCATCACCGTCACGAACGTAACGCACTTATTCAGCACGGCACAATGACGCTGGTTCGCCACCAACCCCTAATTGACAGTGGGAAATGGTCAGAATGGTGTATTTGTGAAGATACCGAGCTTGGCCTGCGCTTACTTGAAAGTGGCTATGAACTTCGCT
>JBEIDM010000133.1:0-3129 GCA_040383445.1 Candidatus Methylopumilus sp.
GACTCGATTTTGGAAGCTTGTGATGCTGGCATAGCTTTGATTGTCTGTATTACTGAAGGTATTCCTGTATTGGATATGTTGAATGTTAAGGCTGCACTTAAAGCTAATAATGTGAAGTTGGTTGGGCCTAATTGCCCAGGTGTGATTACGCCAGACGAGTGCAAAATTGGCATCATGCCAGGCAGTATCCATTTGCGTGGAAAGGTTGGTATTGTTTCGCGTTCTGGTACCTTAACTTACGAAGCTGTTAATCAAACGACAGCTTTAGGTTTGGGGCAATCTACTTGTGTCGGTATTGGCGGTGACCCGATTCGTGGTCTGAACTTTATTGATTGTTTGGAAATGTTTCAGGCTGATCCTGAGACTGAAGCGATTATTATGGTTGGTGAAATTGGTGGGGCTGATGAAGAGGCTGCTGCAGACTACATTAAGCATCATGTCACTAAACCTGTTGCAGGGTATATCGCAGGTCAAACGGCGCCTAAAGGTAAACGTATGGGGCATGCTGGCGCTATTATTTCGGGTGGTAGCGGTAAAGCCGAAGATAAGATAGCTGCTTTAGAAAAAGCAGGTGTTGTTGTGGCAAGCTCACCAGCTGGTTTGGGTGAGGCTGTCTTGGCCGCGATTAAGGCAAAACAATAAAACTTATGAAAAAACTTCTAGCTTTTCTGATATTAACTTTGGCATTAAGCATTCAGACTGCAAGCGCGGATGAAGAGATTCCTTATTTACTGACGGTTGCTGCTAAAGGTGATCTTGCTAAGGTTTCTGCACTGCTTGAAAGTGGTGCTAGTGCAAATGCAAAGGATGTTGATGGTCTGACTGCGCTAATGTATGCAGCAAGGAAAGATCAAGTTGAGGTGCTGAAACTACTACTGGAAAAAGGTGCTGATGTTAATGCCCGTGAAAATGGCGGTTGGACGGCTTTAATGTTTGCAGCTAAGAAAAATTATATTGCTAGCGCTAAAGTATTATTAGCTAAGGGTGCAGATCCTAAAATTAGAGATATTTCAGGTTGGAGTGCGCTTGGCTTGGCGGCAACTTCAGGTTATGCAGAGTTAGTTGGTTTGCTCATTCAAGCAGGCGTTGATGCTAATTTAAAAACAGATGATGGTAAAACTATTCTGATGTTTGCTGCTAAAAATGGTGACGTTGCAACAATTAAGAGTTTGATAGAAAACAAAGCGGATGTTTCTATAAGAGATCGATATGCGATGACGGCGCTCATGTATGCTGCCCGTGTTGGAAACGCAGAAGCATCTGAAGTTTTAATTATTAATGGCGCTAAAGTGTCTGAAGAAGACAAATCTAAATGGACTGCACTGACTTGGGCAGTGAGAAAGAAGCAGTTGCCAACAGCTGAGTTGTTAATTAAACATGGTGCGGATGTTAATCATAAAGATAGTCAAGGTCTGCCTTTATTACATAACGCTGTTAATAATGGGGACACTGAAATGGTGCGATTGTTATTAAAAAGTGGTGCTGATCCCAAACTGAAAGATCAGTATTCATTAACTGCGTTGGTCTATGCAATGCAAGCTAAACGTACTGATATCGTTAACTTGCTCAAAGATGCGGGTGGTAATTATTAGTCAGAACATTAGATTGTGTGTTGCTCAAATTAATAGCACGGTTGGTGATATAAGGGCAATAGCCAGAAAATCTTTGAAGCCGCTTTAGAAGCTAAAAGCCAAGGCGCTACACTTATCCTCACTCCAGAGTTATCACTGTCTGGATATCCACCTGAAGATTTGTTATTAAGAGATGATTTCAATGCCCAGTGTCATCAAGAGCTGCTCGTATTAGCAACGTTAATTAAAGATATTACATTGATTGTTGGGCATCCTCATGTTCATCATGGTGATTGTTATAACGCTGCTTCCGTTTTGCAAGATGGCAGGATTCTATGTACTTATCACAAACATGTGCTTCCCAATCATACGGTTTTTGATGAGCCAAGATATTTCAAATCTGGTCATCAAGCGACAGTTTTTGAGCATCAAGGTATTCAGGTTGGTTTGTTAATTTGTGCTGATGTTTGGGAGTCTGAGCCAGCGTTAATGGCCAAGAAAGCTGGCGCTGAAATTTTATTGGCGCTTAATGCCTCTCCTTATCACATGGGCAAACAATCAACGCGACATCAGATAGCCCGTGATCGTGTTCTGCAAACGGGTTTGGCTCTCGTTTATCTCAATATGGTTGGTGGTCAGGATGAGCTGGTATTTGATGGTGGTTCATTTGTATTAGATAGATCTGGTGACCTAGTTCTGCAGTTAACAGCTTTTGAAGAGATGCTTGCTTATGTAGATATTGACGCAAGTACTAATAATAAAGCGAATCCATTGCCTGCTTCAATTGCATCTAATTTAAGTCTTGAAGCGAGCGTTTACCAAAGCTTAAGCTTGGGATTGAAAGACTATGTCTCCAAAAATGGATTTAAAGGCGTTGTTCTTGGACTCTCTGGCGGTATCGACTCTGCATTGACATTAGCAATCGCCGTAGATGCTCTTGGTGTTGATCGGGTTCGAGTGGTGATGATGCCTTCAGAATTCACTGCGGAAATGAGTGTCAGCGACGCATACTTAATGGCTAAAAACTTAGGGGTTCAATATAGCGAGTTGCCTATTAATGCCTTGTTTGACTTATTTAGAGCAACTTTAGCTGATGATTTTTCAGGCTTGCCTTTTGATACGACAGAAGAGAATTTGCAGGCGCGAATAAGAGGCATGCTATTAATGGCTTTGTCTAATAAGTTTGGCAGTATAGTCCTGACTACTGGCAATAAGAGTGAAATGGCTGTTGGCTATTCAACCCTGTATGGCGATATGGCTGGTGGTTTTGCATTACTTAAAGATGTTCCTAAAACGCTGGTCTATAAACTATCGAATTACCGCAATACAATTTCACCTGTGATTCCTGAAAGAATCATTGTGAGACCCCCATCTGCAGAGTTGAGGCATGATCAAACAGATCAGGATAGTTTGCCTCCTTACGAGATTTTGGATGCGATCATGGAAGCTTACGTCGAGCATGATGCTAGTCGTGCTGATATTATTAGCATGGGTTATCGTGAGCAAGACGTCGTTCGTGTAACGAGTTTGATTGATAGGAATGAATATAAACGTCGAC
>JBEIDM010000134.1:0-3125 GCA_040383445.1 Candidatus Methylopumilus sp.
CCCAGGTAACATAGGGTCTGCTGCGCGCGCCATGAAAACAATGGGGCTAAATCAACTATATTTAGTTCAACCGAAACAATTTCCAGATGCTGAAGCAAATGCTTTGGCATGTGGCGCTGTGAATTTATTAGAAAATGCAGTGATCTGTGAGACTCTTGAAGATGCCTTAAAAGACTGTGTATTGGCCATTGGACTGAGTGCAAGAAAAAGACAAATCTCTCACGAATTAGTATCCGCAAGAGAGGCCGCCACAAGGGCTGCAGGCATTGCCGGTAATCAGCAACAAGTTGCCTTAGTCTTTGGTAATGAGATGAGCGGACTTTCTAATCGTGAATTAGACTTATGCCAACTACTAGCGATGATTCCAACCAATCCAGATTTTTCATCATTAAATGTTGCAGCTGCTGTTCAAGTCATGTGTTACGAGTTAAGAATGGCATCATCAGAATCAAAACCTATAGAAAGTGAATCTAATATACCCCTCGCAACTAGCGATGATGTTGAAGGCTTTTATCAGCATCTAGAAGAAACCCTAATTAAAATTGGCTTTCTTAATCCTCAAGAACCTAAGAAACTGATGCCAAGAGTTCGAAGAATTTATGCACGAACACTCCTAGAAAAAGAAGAAGTCAATATCTTGCGTGGTATATTAAAATTGACGCAACATCCTAAAAACTATCATCAAAAAAATGATGGCGATAAAGAGTAAAAAATATGTTTGATCAAATTAAAGAAGATATCTCGGTTGTATTTGAACGAGACCCCGCTGCAAGAACGCATTGGGAAATCATCACGACTTACCCAGGTGTTCATGCACTCATCATTCACCGCCTTTCTCATTGGGTATGGCGTAAACGTTTCTTTTGGATTGCACGATTCATTTCACACATCTCTCGCTGGATGACTGGCATTGAAATTCACCCAGGCGCCACAATAGGTCGTCGTGTATTTATTGACCATGGCATGGGCGTTGTCATTGGAGAAACGGCTATCATTCATGACGATTGCACGCTCTATCACGGTGTAACACTTGGTGGCACTTCATGGAATAAAGGCAAACGCCATCCAACCCTAGAACAAGGTGTTGTCATCGGTGCTGGCGCAAAAATTTTAGGTCCTATTACCATTGGTGCTGGCGCAAAAATAGGCTCCAACGCAGTAGTAGTCAAAGATGTGCCAGCTGGCGCAACTGCAGTGGGTATTCCAGCTCGCATTCTTGATGGTGAAGTTTCAAAACAACGAGATGAGATGGCAGAAAAAATTGGATTCTCAGCCTATGCTGTCAGCGACAACCAAAATGACCCTATGACTAAAGCAATTCATGCACTCTTAGATCACGCCACAGCTCAAGATTTAAAACTACAAGAAGTCATGCAGCAACTTAATAAGCTAGGCGCAGACGTTGAATCGGATGCGGATGTTGGAAAAGCATTTGATGTAGATGCATTTAAAAAACTATAAATCAGCAGATGAATATTAAAGTACATAAATCTGTCACATAAAAGTCATAAAATAGCTAAAGGCTTAATACTAATTAAGCCTCTCAATCATTTATTATCTAGAGTCTGATTTGTTAAACAATAACCCTAAATTCTCCGAAATTGCAGCCATTGATTTAGGATCGAATAGCTTTAGATTGCAACTAGCAAAAGTAGTTGATGGCCACCTCATTTTTCATGACTCAATGCGTGAGTTAGTCAGATTAGGTGCAGGTCTGTCTGAGGATAAAACACTCAATAAAGAAACTCAAAAGCGCGCCATTGAATGTTTGAAACGTTTCGGCGAAAGACTTCGCGGCCTGCCACCTCAAGCTGTACGAGCCGTTGCAACTAATACCTTCCGGGTTGCAAAAAATGCCCCCGAACTGCTTAAGGCGGCAGAAGAAGCACTTGGATTCCCAATCGAAATTATTGCTGGCCGAGAAGAAGCACGAATGATTTTTGTTGGCGTCAGTCATGGCTTACCAAAAGCAGACCATAAACGCCTAGTGATCGATATCGGTGGTGGCTCAACAGAATTTATTATTGGCGAGGGCTTAGAGCCCATCCATATGGAAAGCCTATACATGGGCTGTGTAAGCTACAGCTTAAAATTCTTCCCAGATGGAAAAATCACAGAAACTTCTTTTGAAAAGGCAAGAATTTCAGCTGCAGCCGAAATTCAAAGCATCTCAAAAACATTTAATTCAAAACATTGGCAAGAAGCTTTTGCTTCATCTGGAACAGCAAGATCACTGGGTGAAGTATTACGATTAAATAATATGACCAATGGCGAAGTTACAGCAGATGGCTTACGTCAGCTTAAACAGGTACTAATTAAAGCCAAAGACGTCAAAAAGATTGAGTTAAACGGATTAAGTACAGATAGAGCAAGCGTCATTTCAGGCGGTCTCGCCATTATGTTAGCCATATTCGATGAGCTGGGAATCAAACAGCTGAATGTCGCCAATAGCGCGTTACGCGAGGGTGTTCTATATGAGCTTCTCGGTCGAATGCAACATCAAGACACCCGGAAGGTAACCGTGAATAGCTTTATGCGACGCTATCACGTTGACAAAGATCAAGTGAAACGGGTACAAACACTTGCATTCAAGCTACTCAATAGCGCCAAGCATCAGTTATCAATGGATTTTGATCTCGCAAAGCAATATCTATCATGGGCCTCAATGCTCCACGAAATTGGCATATCAATTGCCCATAGCGGGTATCACAAACATTCAGCTTATATTGTTGAAAATGCTGATATGCCTGGTTTTTCTAAAATGGAGCAGGAAGTACTGGGGTTTCTAGTGAGAGCACAACGCCGATCCCTTACCAAGCTCCCCATGGCCTCAATGAGTCAAGATCAATGCTCACTTGTAATGATTCTGAGACTCGCCGTTCTATTTCACAGGAATCGACAAGACATCAGTTCGCCTGAACTTAATTTGTCATGTTCAAAATCAGGGTTTGGTTTAGATGTGGAAAAAAGTTGGCTATCAGAAAACCCACTCACCAAAGCAGAGTTGATGGCAGAAGTTAACTTTTGGAAAGACATTAATATTAATTTAGACATTGCTTAATGAGCCGTGTCTAAATTAAATGTCGTGGGCAAAAGTCTCCATAAGGCTTTGTTGAGCGCTAAGC
>JBEIDM010000135.1:0-3088 GCA_040383445.1 Candidatus Methylopumilus sp.
CAACTTCACAAGCAAATGGATTGTTAGATGCCAGAACTGATTCAATACGAGATTTTTCTCGCTGATTAAAGCTTAATTGTAAGACGCCGCAATAATGAATACTTTCTCTTTTTATTGGAATTCTTTTTAGCATCCTTAGCGTGTGTAAAAAGCCTTGAGCTGCCATTTGGTTAAGTTGTGAATCTCCAGCATTAATGCGAGGGTATAGAACGCCCAAAGGATTGCCAGAGGCCTCTTGTGCTAATGCTTCATGTCTTTCTATCAGCGTCACTTTCCAGCCGCGTTTTGCCATTGCTTGTGCGGTAGAAGCTCCCGCAAGGCCACCTCCTACAATAATGGCGTGCCTCTCTTTATTTATTGAGCTATTTACTTGAGCTGCCGAAGAGAAGCATCCACTCAACATTTCTCTCTTCTTACCAAATCCTGAAGTTTTACTTACAACAAAACCAACTGACTCCAAACCTTTTCTCACAACGCTCGCGCTAGTGAAGGTGGCAAACGTAGTGTCTTTTTTTGAAAGGTTGGCGATATTTTGAAATAGAGGTTGTAGCCACATATCTGGATTTTTTGCAGGTGAAAACCCATCTAGAAACCATGCATCTACTTTTGCATTTAGCTCGGGTAAGGTGTGATTCACATCGCCAACAAGCAGGGTAAGTACCACTCGAGATTGGTCGAACTCAAAGCGATGCCAGCCTGGGAAAAGATCATGGTATTGATCAGTTAAGCTTTGCGATAAGCTCGCTAGCTCTGGCCACAATGAAAGAGCTTTTTCTAAGTCAGAGAGTGAAATGGGATGCATTTCGGTGCTGATAAAATGCATGGTGGCATTTTTAGGTGCTACCTTATTCCACAAATCCCAGGCGCATAAAAAATTAAGCCCTGTTCCAAAACCTGTTTCTGCGATAGTAAAAATATCTGCATTTAGGTTTTTCCATCGCTGCTCAAGGTGATTGTGTTTTAAAAAAACATACTGTGTTTCTGCTAAACCACTGTCACTTGAAAAATAAACATCACCATACAAACCTGAGTAGGGTTGGTTGTTTTGCCATTCAAGTTGGGCGTGATTGGTATTCATAACTGCATTTTAATTGATTTCATTATCTTTTGACGGTAGTCATGGAATATACCAGTCTGTATACTAATGTTTTTACATTTTAATAAACGGTGTTCAATCATGCATTCTTTACACAAGAAAATAGCGTCTTATGGGCTGTTAATTTGTTTAAGCTTATTAACGGCTTGCAGCTCAAATCAGACACATGATTCAACGACCCGGTATATTAATAACGCATCAAGTCAGCATACGGAAAACCAAGACTGGCCAAGTTTTGGTAGAGATTATGCCAACAAACGCTTTTCTGAGAATAAGCAGATTAATGCAGCTAATGTTAAAAACTTGAGTACCGCTTGGGAATTTAAAAGTGGAGTTAAGAGTACATTTCAAGCAACGCCTATCGTAGTGGGTGGAGTCATGTATGTTTCTTTACCTTTTAATCACGTTGTAGCTTTAGATGCTAAGACCGGAAAAGAAATATGGCGCTATAAGCATGATAGACGCCAAGACTGGAATATGTGCTGCGGCCCAGCAAATAGAGGTGTTGCGGTTGGTTATGGCAAAGTATTTATTGGTACGGTAGATGCGCGTTTAATTGCGCTTGATGCAAAGTCGGGTAAGAAGCTTTGGGATATCGATGCAGTAGATGCGGCAGTGATTACTGAAGGGCAAGACTCTCTGAATAAAAATGATCCCAATAGTCATGCGAAAACTACAGGTGGTACAGGCGTTGGAATGGCGATGGCTCCTGTTGTGTATAACGGTAAAGTCATCATCGGTATTACTGGCGTAGGATACGGCCTTCACATTGATAACCCCAGGAAAGATGCGCCACTAGGTGCTGTCATTGGCGTTACTGGACGATATGGACGACCAGGCTTTTTGGCAGCGTTTGACGTTAATACAGGTAAGCGTGTTTGGCAATTTGATACGATCCCAGAGCAAGGTTGGGAGGGTACTTTTAAAGAAAGCATATCAGGCGGAGTTTCTCTTAATCGCGATATAAAAACTGAAAAGGCTAGCCTAGCGAAATATCCAGACTCAGCAAGATTTGGTGGTGGTTCTGCATGGAGCACTCCCGCAATCGATACTGAACTTGGCTTACTATATTTTGGAACGGGCAACCCATCTCCACAGATGAATGATGTTTCACGTCCAGGTGATAATCTTTATACGGTTTCACTCGTTGCGTTAGATGCGAATACAGGGAAACTTCGTTGGTATTATCAACAAGTGCCACATGATGTATGGGGTTATGATTTAGCCAGCCCTCCAATACTTTTTAATTACCAATACCAAGGTAAATCAATCTCAGCGGTTGGACAAGCAAGTAAACTTGGTTGGTTTTACATCAATGATCGTACAACTGGCGAATTGCTGATGAATTCTGATGCGTTTGTGCCGCAAAAGAATTTATTTGCTAAAGCGACATTTGAAGGCGTCACACTTTATCCAGGAATATTAGGCGGTTCGAATTGGTCACCTGCGGCGATTGATGAAACCACTCAGCGTGCATTTGTAGCGGCTATTCATGCACCAATCAAATACACCTTGCATGAGACCCCAGGTAAAGATGGTGCTGCACCTATACGTTATGCAGCATCCGAGCCAGCAGATGAACCTCGCTGGGGTGTTTTATCAGCAATTAACTTATCAACCGGTAAAGTGGTATGGCAAAACAAAATTGATCAACCTATGGTAGGTGGTGTTTTGGTAACAGCTGGCGGCTTACTATTTACTGGAGAGGGTAATGGTAACTTTAACGCTTTTGATGCGCATGATGGAAAGCTGCTCTGGCAGGATAAAAATGATTACGGTGTTAATGCTCCGCCAATTACATACCAAATAGACAATGAGCAATATATCGCAGTTGCTGCTGGCGGCAGTTCTATTTTCGGTTACAAGCAGGGTGATAGCTTACGAGTATACAAACTAAAAAATAACTAACTGTTATTTGAAAAGAACAACAAAAAAGCCGCTATCGATTGATAGCGGCTTTTTCTTGTGTGGCGTCCCCACGGGGATTCGAAC
>JBEIDM010000136.1:0-3043 GCA_040383445.1 Candidatus Methylopumilus sp.
AATGACAAACCAAAGTAGCAAGGGAAAATCCTTAATTAATTGAGCTAGGAGTTACGTGAACCTGGCATTGATTTTAGCAAAAAGCATCCCAAGGGAATAGGGATGGCAATTTTGCTAAAGAGTAACAATCGTAGGTGTAGAAATAAAGGGTAAAATGTTGAAATGGAATCTTTACCAATATTTATGCGGATTGCCAATTCACGCTGCCTTGTGATCGGTGGTGGAGATGTGGCGTTACGTAAAGTGACGATGCTGATGAAGGCTGAGGCTTCGATTGAAGTTGTTGCGCCTGAAGTTTGTTCCGAGCTGTTAGCGCTTGAAGCTGAGCAGCAGATAAAAATTACACGCGCTGCGTTTTCCCCAGCGCACATAGATGGGGCAGTCTTAGTGATTGCTGCGACAGATGATGAGGCGGTTAATACACAAGTTTCAGTTGAAGCTAAAGTACGCAATGTCCCTGTTAATGTGGTGGATTCCCCAGCGCTTTGTACATTTACGATGCCGGCGATTATTGATCGATCTCCTCTGGTGATTGCTATTTCAAGTAACGGTTCTGCACCAGTATTGGCACGTTTGATTCGCGCTAAGATTGAAACAATGGTACCTGCTAGCTATGGCCGTTTGGCAAGTTTGGCGCGTGAATTTAGAGATGATGTAAAAGCTAAATTTACGACTACCCAGAATCGTCGAATTTTTTGGGAAAAAGTTTTTCAAGGCCCGATTGCTGAGTTGATGTTTTCTGGGCAAGAGCGTGCTGCCAAGTTAGCATTAAAAGCCGAGATTGCATCTGGCTTAGATCAGCAGAATGGTGAAGTTTATTTGGTTGGCGGCGGTCCGGGAGATCCTGATTTGCTTACATTTAGAGCTTTGCGCCTTATGCAGCAATGTGATGTCTGCGTGTACGATAAATTAGTCAGTAAAGAGGTAATGGAGTTGGTGCGCCGTGATGCGGAATTGATTTATGTTGGTAAGGCGCGTGATCAGCATACTTTGCCGCAGGAAGAGATTAATCATTTGCTGGTGAAGTTAGCCAAAGAAGGTAAGCGTGTTTTACGTCTTAAAGGCGGTGATCCATTTATTTTCGGACGGGGCGGTGAAGAGATTGAAACCTTGATGGAAAATGGCGTGCCTTTCCAGGTTGTACCTGGCATTACTGCTGCTAATGGTGTCTCCAGTTATGCGGGGATTCCGTTGACGCACAGGGACTATGCACAATCTTGTATTTTTACGACTGGGCACTTGAAGCCTAAAAATGGCACACAGCAAAATGTAGTTGAATTGGATTGGGTAGCGCTCACGCGACCTAACCAGACGGTTGTGATTTATATGGGCTTGGTTGGCTTAGATCAAATTTGCGCTAAACTCATCGAGCATGGACTGCCAGCCACGACACCGGCTGCAGTCGTTCAACAAGGTACTACTTTAAAGCAACGTGTGGTGATTGGTGATCTTTCTAATTTGGCTGAGAAGACAGGATTAGCGAATTTGAAGCCGCCATGTTTGATTATCGTTGGCGGAGTTGTTAAATTACGTGAGAAATTGGCTTGGTTTGAGCCCATGCAAGATTAGTTGTTAAGCGGTAGCGTGAGTCTGACTTCTAGCCCACCCTCTGGTAAATTCACTAAATCTAATCTGCCTTTATGAAGTTTGGCAATTCGGTCACAAATTGCCAAACCTAGACCACTTCCCTTTGTATTACCCCTTGCAGTATCTAGACGTTCAAATGGCCTTAACAGTCTTGCCTTTTGGCCATCAGGAATGCCTGGACCGTTGTCCATCACGCTAACTAGTATAGACTCCGCTTCAATTTTAGTTGCCAGTATAACTTTGCCTTTGCCATAAGCAAAAGCATTATCAATCAGGTTGCCCAGTAAACGTTGCATTGCCAATGGCCGTAGTGCGATTAAGTGCGTTGGTCCTAGTTTTAGTGTTAGTTTTCTGCCTGAACGAACATGACGTTCATATAGCGATTTAAGCAATTCGTTTAAATCGAGCATCTGTGCCGGCTCACCTTCAATACCGCGAACAAAGTCTAGGAATTGATTGATAATGCCATCCATATCAGTAATGTCTTGCACCATGCCTTCTTTGTATACTGCACATTGCTCATCTGGCAATAATTCAATAGCAAGGCGCAGTCGCGCTAGGGGCGTGCGTAAATCATGAGAAACACCTGCCAATAGCAATGTTCTTTCAGAGTCTAACAAGGCTAGAGATTCTGTCATTTGGTTAAAGGTATGACTCACTGCACGAAGCTCATCGACACCTTCTTCTGGCAGATGAATGGCTGATTGACCACTACGAATACGATCAGCTGCTTTAACAAGTAAATTGAGAGGGCGGTTAATCCTTGCTGCAATTAAATAAGCCCCTATGAGCGATAGTAAGATTACAAGCGCTCCCCAGTTTAACCATTGCCAAGGAAAGTGGCGCTCGGCTTGTAGCCTTGGAATCACGACCCAGTATTCATCTTGATTAATATTAAAGCTAATCCAAAGGCCCTGAACGCCAAAATGATTTATTGCGACTAAGGTGTCGCTACCTAGGGTACTTTTGATTTTTTTAACGAGAATGTGAATAAATGGATCGTTTGGTAAGGGCTCAATTTCTTCGAGCAGGTCAGCCGCATAAATACGAACCCCTTCTCGACCTGATAGCTCTGAGAGTAATGCAACACGACGATTTTCATGTGAGGCTAGTAGTGATGCTTTAGTGAAATTAACAATGGTGATTGCTTGCAGTGCGACCGCATTCGCGCGAGGCTCTCGTTCAAAATAGTCGAATAGCTGAAGCGCTGCAAACTGACCTATCGTCAATAAAATGGCGATAAGTAGCATTAAGCGTGCAAGTAGTGTGCGGGGAAGCAATCTCATCTTAGTTTAACGATTGATTATGTTTTGCTAGCCTCGCCATCAGGTACGAACACGTAACCAAATCCCCACATGGTTTGTAGGTAGCGAGGATGCGCTGGATCAGCTTCGATTAGACGACGTAAGCGTGAAACTTGAACGTCTATACTTCTATCAAATACATCCAATTCCCT
>JBEIDM010000137.1:0-3036 GCA_040383445.1 Candidatus Methylopumilus sp.
GCCAAAGACCGCGTTTGTCTTGTTTTAATCGACGTACAGATTGATTGAGGCTGAGGTCAAAATTTGAGTCTGATTTTAGATGGCTAATTAGATCGCGTCAAAGCACCAAAGTCTACATCAGTGCCATAAGCAAGACGTGTTGCTGCTACTGGCTGTTTTGGGTCGCGGCCTTTCATCACAAGCGGCATCCATTGTTTCAGTACTTCAGGATCTTCAGTGTATTCCATGTCTTTAAATAATGGATGCGCACTGAGCTTTGCATGCCGCTCTTTTAGAAAAGCGACATTTGCTGCACCCCATACGAAACTTTCGTGCGGAGTAGGGTTAATGAATTTTTTAGGCTCTAGAATATTTTGATCAACTAAGTAAGACCAAAATTGAAGAGAAATCTCAAAAGCCGCATTGATGCCTAAGGCGCGTTCTATGTTAATGCTGCCATCTGAGTTTTGTGGTGTGTAATTGAGTTCACAATAACCTGCATGGCCAGTTCCTGCGTTATTCCATCCATCGGAACTTTCCGATGCAACTTCACTTAAGCGTTCTACCATGCTGATTTTTAAATCAGAGTCTAGATGATTCAACATAGCCGCTAGCGTTGCGCTCATTACTCCTGCGCCCACTAATAATATATCGACATGCTGATTTGACATCAATTCCTCATTCTAAAAAATCTAATTAACAAATAACTCTATGGCGCACGCATGATAAGCGTGAATACTTAATCTGTAAATCCAGCACTACACAAAGAGATGGGGCTTAACGCCCCATCTAAGATAATACTTGTTTAACGACTGACTTAAATAGGTTGTTTTAACTGATCTAAAATCGCTGGATTCTCTAGTGTTGAAATATCAGATGTAATTTCTTCACCTTTGGCTAAGCTTCGAAGTAAGCGACGCATAATTTTGCCTGAACGCGTTTTTGGTAAGTTATCACCAAAACGAATTTCATCAGGCTTAGCAATCGGACCAATTTCTTTGCCAACCCATTCGCGTAATTCTGCCACAATTTTTTTAGCTTCTTCGCCTTCTGGGCGTTTACCTTTAAGTACCACATAGGCAACGATAGATTCACCTTTAATGTCGTGCGGTTTACCAACGACAGCAGCCTCAGCAACCAATGAATTAGCAACTAAAGCAGATTCAATTTCCATTGTGCCTAAGCGGTGACCTGAAACATTCAGAACATCGTCAATGCGACCCATGATGGTGAAATAACCGGTTTCGGCATCACGGATTGCGCCATCGCCTGCCAGGTATAATTTGCCACCTAAATCTTCAGGGAAATAAGACTTCACGTAGCGTGCGTCATCGTTCCAGATAGTACGAATCATAGAAGGCCAAGGGCGTTTAATTACCATTAAGCCGCCCGTGCCCCAAGGAACATCGTGTCCTGTTTCGTCTACGACGTCAGCCTGAACGCCTGGGAAAGGTAATGTGCAAGATCCTGGAATGAGTGGCGTTGCACCAGGTAATGGCGTAATCACGTGGCCGCCTGTTTCAGTCTGCCAGAAAGTATCCAAAATAGGACATTTACTGTTTCCTACCTCTTCGTAATACCACATCCAAGCTTCAGGATTGATTGGTTCACCCACAGAGCCAAGTAGACGCAAACTACTTAAATCATATTGTTTTGGATGTAGCTCTGGATTCGTGCTTGAGGACTTAATTAAAGAGCGAATCGCTGTCGGTGCAGTATAAAAAATGCTGACTTTATGTGCAGCAATCATGCGCCAAAAACGACTTGCATCAGGATAGGTTGGAATGCCTTCGAATACGACTTGAGTCACGCCTAGTGCAAGAGGGCCGTAAGCAACATAAGTGTGGCCTGTAATCCAACCCACGTCTGCGGTACACCAGAATACGTCGCCTTCTTTTGCATCAAAAGTCCAGCGCATGGTATTCATTGCATGGAGTAAATAGCCGGCAGTTGAGTGTTGAACGCCTTTTGGTTTGCCTGTTGATCCCGATGTGTAGAGCAAGAACAATGGGTGCTCTGCATTCACCCAAACTGGATCGCATGTGTTAGCTTGGCCAGCGATTAAATCACTCCACCAAACGTCCTTAGCATTAAGCGTTATTTCGCTGCCAGTACGTTTGTAGACAATCACTTTCTCTACAGTTTCGCAACCTTCCATAGCTAAAGCTTCATCTACAGCAGCTTTGAGAGGAAGTGCTTTGCCACCACGGAATTGACCGTCAGCAGTAATGACTGCGCGTGCGCCAGTATCCTGAATACGTTCTTGTAAACTCTTAGATGAGAATCCACCAAATACAACAGAGTGCGTAAGGCCTAGTCGTGCGCAGGCTTGCATGGCAACAACTGCCTCAACACCCATAGGTAAATAAATAATGACGCGATCGCCAGTATTTAGTTTGAGTGTTTTTAACCCGTTTGCGAATTGGCAAACGCGGTGGTAAAGATCTTGGTAGGTAACGTTACTGACAGTGCCATCATCAGCTTCAAAAATAATTGCAGTTTGATTACCGCGTGTCGCTAAATGACGATCTAAGCAGTTGTATGATGCATTTAATTCACCATCGCCAAACCAACGATAGAATGGAGCATTAGATTCATCTAGTGTTTGGGTGAATGGTTTCTTCCATGCAAGTAATTCTTGGGCAAGTTTTGCCCAAAAACCTTCATAATCATCAGTTGCTGATTGACATAATGCTTGATAAGCGGCCATGCCAGGCACAGACGCATTTTTTTGCAAATCTGCACTTGGCTCAAAAATTCGCGTTTCATGCATCACTGATTCAATAGAGTTCATCCTTACCTTACTCCCACAAAGCTTATTTTTATTTTAATGGTTTTTATTTTAATTGCATTTTTAACTTTATACTTCAGCGGATGCATTAATGGCAATGACTTTTTTAGCTTTAGCGCCTTGCATTTGCTTGTTGTCAGTGTTGTATTCATCCATCAAATTAAAGTTAAGGTACTGATAGATTTGTGCATGATGCTTGCTGATGGTGTCACCGACGACCTGTAAATATTCCTGTGTGGTTGGAATGCGACCGAGCTTGGCACATA
>JBEIDM010000138.1:0-2976 GCA_040383445.1 Candidatus Methylopumilus sp.
ACCAACTGATACTGAATATCAAAAGGCAAGCTAGTAGAAATGCCGTTTGGATAAATCTCATTTGTTTCCAAGCCTTCTGGCTCAAGGAAAATTTGATGAGAATCCTTGTCCGCAAAACGATGAATCTTATCTTCCACCGAAGGGCAATATCTTGGACCAACGCCCTCAATCACACCTGTATACATCGGCGAACGATCTAAACCGCTACGAATAATGTCATGCGTACGTTCGTTGGTATGGGTAATCCAACAAGGCACTTGTCTTGGGTGCTGAGCAACATTTCCTAAAAATGAAAATACCGGCGCAGGATTATCTCCGGGTTGCTCTTGCATCACTGAGTAATCAATGGTCCTGCCATCAATACGTGGCGGAGTCCCTGTTTTCAATCGTCCCGCAGGCAAACCAATCTCTCTCAACCTTGCAGCTAAAGAAAGGGCAGGAGGATCTCCCGCACGGCCAGCCTGATAATGGCTTAGGCCCACATGTACCAAACCACCTAAAAACGTCCCTGCAGTAAGCACAACAGATTTCGCTGAAAAACGCAGGCCAATATTGGTCACCACGCCAGCAACCTTGTCACCCTCTAAAATAATGTCATCAACGGCTTGCTGAAATAGCCATAAGTTCGGTTGATTTTCCAAGCGATGACGAATCGCCGCTTTATACAAAATACGATCAGCCTGCGCTCTGGTTGCCCTAACCGCAGGGCCTTTGCTTGAATTTAAAATTCTAAATTGAATACCGCCTTCATCAGTCGCGGCAGCCATTGCACCGCCTAAGGCATCAATCTCTTTAACCAAATGGCCTTTACCGATACCGCCAATTGAAGGGTTACAAGACATCTGACCAAGGGTTTCAATATTATGTGTCAACAACAAGGTTTTCTGGCCCATGCGCGCAGAGGCAAGAGCAGCCTCAGTTCCAGCATGGCCGCCACCAATCACAATTACATCAAATTTTTCTGAGTACTGCATGTATAAACAACTTTAAATCGAAAGATGAGTATCTTACTTCAATCGAGCATTGACGTCATTCTTAAACCCATTGTTTCACGTGAAACAATGGGTTTATTACATTTTTTAGGAATAAGAAATAATTTGTTAACAAAAATGGCATAATATTAGCTAGGGAGTTATTACAGACAAGCCCCAACAACCTCCAAAAAAGGGAATATAAAATGAAAAAAATTAGCCTAATCTTAGTTGCGCTTCTTGGCTTAACCGCTTTAAACGCAAATGCAGACGTTGAAACAGCACAAAAACTTGCTGATAAATATGCTGTTATTGCAAAAAACATCACACCAACATCAACAGGTCTTTCAAGTGATGATGGCAAAGCATTCTTTAATCGCGAATTGACCATTAAAGGTAAGCCAGTGGCTTGTGCTTCATGCCACACAGCAAACCCAGCTGACACAGGTAAGCACGTAGTAACAGGCAAGCCTATTCGTCCACTTGCACCAGCTGCAAACGAAAAACGCTTCGCTTCTATCGACAAAGTTGAAAAGAACTTCACAAAGCATTGCAACGACATTATCGGTCGTGATTGTACTGCTCAAGAAAAAGGCAACTTCATCGCTTACTTACTTACAGTTAAGTAATTAGTACGTGCGTTACGTTTGGGATCCGTTCGTTAGAATCTGCCACTGGTCACTGGTGGCAGCATTCACAGTTGCCTTCGTAACGCATGCCTCAGAATGGGATAGGGTCACGCATACCAACGCAGGTTATGTTGCTGGCACACTACTCATTAGTCGTATCATCTGGGGCTTCCTTAAAACCGGATACGCAAAATTTCAAAGCTTCCCTCCCGACCCTGAAGCAGCACTTCGATATACGTGGCGCACAGTTCGCGGTCGCGCCAGACCTTTCGTAGGGCACAATCCAGCAGGCTCCTTGGTGATTTATGCCATGCTTGTTCTTGGTCTTTCCACTGTCATTAGCGGTTTTTTAGTTTTTAATGATGGATGGTTATTAGACTTTTCTGACGTTCTTCATGATTTGCACTTTTATAGCGCATGGGGATGGTTGATTTTGGTCTGCGGACACGTTATTGGCGTGATTACGGAAAGCATATTACACAAAGAGAATTTGATTCTTGCCATGTTTACTGGCATGAAATACGACGTTGAAAAGTCAGTAAAACCAAAAGATAACAAACTTGTTTCACGTGAAACAATTCGTATTTTTGCAATCTTCACGCTGCCATTTAAATGGCTCTACAAATGGTTTTGTAAATAAGCGGCTATTTGCCGATACAGAACTTACTAAAAATCTCACCCAATAAATCATCCGGGGTGAACTCCCCAGTAATTGAATTTAACTCTGTTTGCGCCGAACGTAAGTTTTCAGCAACTAATTCCGCCTGATCTATGCTCTGCAATCCAACATTTAAAAACGACTCTACTTTTGCGATAGATTCTAAATGACGCGTACGCGCCATAAAAATTCCTTCACTTGTTGTCTGCCAACCAGCCATTTTTAATAAATGCGCTTTTAGCAAATCAACACCGTCGCCTTTTTTAGCCGAAATGAATACATGCATTTCATGATCGATTTCTTCAAGACTAGGCGCCTCTAAACTCAAATCAATTTTGTTATGCACCCAGATTTTGGGTAAATCTAACGGTAAGCGGTCTAAAATCGATTTTTCAACATCGGTAATGCCATGAGTTGCATCTAACAACAATAATGCGATATTCGCGCTTTCTAGGGCTCGCCAAGTTCGGGCAATTCCGAATTTTTCAATCTCATCATCTGTTTCACGCAAACCCGCAGTATCAATAATATGTAAGGGAATGCCGTTGATCTGAATTAAGCTTTTAACGGTATCTCGTGTTGTTCCAGCAATTGGAGTGACAATTGCAACTTCATCGCCAGCCAATTGATTAATCAAACTTGATTTACCAACATTAGGCTGGCCAACTAAAACAACCGTTAATCCCTCACGCAATAAATTGCCTTGTTTTGCCTGCTG
>JBEIDM010000139.1:0-2958 GCA_040383445.1 Candidatus Methylopumilus sp.
CTTCCATGTGATGTCGCTGATGACACTCAAATTGACGCCTTATTTCCTGCCCTAGCAAAACATTGGGATGGAATCGACATTATTGTTCACTCAGTAGCATTTGTTCCTAAAGATGCCTTAGACGGAGATTACCTAGAAAAAGTAACACGTGAATACTTCCGTATTGCACACGACATTAGCTCATATAGCTTTGCTGCACTTGCAAAAGCAGCGATGCCAATGATGGAAGGTCGTGATGCTAGCTTATTAACAATCAGTTACTTAGGTGCTGAACGCACATTGCCAAATTACAACGTCATGGGGGTTGCTAAAGCAAGCTTGGAAGCTAACGTACGTTACATGGCACAAAGCCTTGGTCCTAAAGGCATCCGTGTAAATGCCGTTTCTGCTGGTCCAATTAAGACATTAGCAGCATCAGGCATTGCAGACTTTGACAAGATGCAAGGCTTCAACGAAAAACATGCTCCACTTCGTCGCAATGTAACCATTGAAGAAGTGGGTAATGTTTCAGCCTTCTTATGTAGTGATTTAGCTTCAGGTGTTACAGGCGAAATTACTTATGTAGATGGTGGTATGACTATTACTGCTTCAGGTATTGTTGATTAATACTACCAAGTACGTAGTAATAAAAAAGGCCGCTTATAGCGGCCTTTTTTATTACGTTAACACCTCTAAACTACTGAGCTGCCATGTCACCCATCAACAAACGTTGATTTACGGACACTTTATTTTTTGTTTTCAATGTTGCAATGTAAGCAGCGCCATACTCAGCAGTAAGCGCAGCTTTATAATCTGCAGAAGCTGCTTTAACAGTGTCTTCATCAGCATCATGTACGGCAACCACTTTGATCAACAAGAAACCTTTTTTACTGTCAGAAACCCCAGTATAAGCAGGCAATTTAGTTGTATCGATTTTAAATACATTAGACATCGTCAACTCAGTTAAGCCTTGAGCATTCTTACGATCAACAGTCACCGCTGGAATCCAATCAATATTAGATACAGTTTGGTTTTTCTTTAAGCTGGTAAGCGCAGCATTACCTTGATCAATCGCTAACTTCGAAGCTTTCTCTATTTTTAAGAAGTCAGTAATCCCTGCTTTAACCTCGTCAAAGCTACGAGGTGCCGCAGCCTTATGCTCAACCACACGAGCCGCAACCAAAGTGTTATTAGCAACCTCAACAGCCTCTGTGTTGCGCTTATCGTTGAGAACTTCGTTACTAAATACCAAACTCATCAACTTATCATTTTTAAAGAATTTAGCGCCATCAGTAGCGCTAACCCAGTCTGTCTTTTGCACTTGCAAACCGTAGTTGTCAGCGGCAGGCTTCAAGCTAGAAGATTGCTCATAAACGAGATTGTTAAAGTTTTCAGCTTCTTCTGAGAACTTAGCTAATGCTTTTTGATACATTAATTCAGCACGAATTTGAGGTTTTAAGGACTCATAGCTTTGTGCTTGGCCACTAACCTCAGTTAATTTAATAATGTGAAAACCAAACTCAGATTGAACTAAGTCACTCACTTGCCCAGGTTTCATCGAGTAAGCTGCATCTTCAAATGCTTTAACCATGGCGCCACGACCAAACATACCCAAGTCGCCGCCCTTTTCAGCTGAGCCAGGATCCTGAGAGTTTTTCTTAGCCAACTCAGCAAATTTAGCTGGATTCTTTTTTACTTCAGCCAAAATTTCTTCAGCCTTTTTCTTAGCTTGCGCTTTAGCTTCAGGCGTTGCCCCTGGACCAAAACCAATCAAAATATGACTAGCGCGACGCTTTTCATCACCTTGAAATTTAGCAGCATTCTCATTATAAAAACGCTTAGAGTCTTCATCAGTCACTTGCATTTTCATAATTAAGTCATTAGCAGAGAATCTTACAAACTCCAATTTAACTTGCTCTTGAACTTGAAATTTATCTTTATGCTTTTCGTAATAAGCTTTTACTTCTGCATCATCTACTTTCACTTGGGAAATAAAATCAGCTGATTTGATTTCAGCAATCGTTACTTCACGTTGCTGCAGCTCAGTTTTAATTGCACGGTCTTCAACTGCTTTAATAGCGAATGCTAAAGGTGGAATGCCATCACGAACTTGCTGGGTTACCAACTCACCACGCATCATGTTTTCAAATTTAGATGGCGTCATTTGATTCTGAGTAAGTAACTTGTCGTAAACCTCTTGAGAGAATTTACCATTTTGCTGAAATTCAGGGAGCGTAATAACAAACTCACTCAATTGTTCATTGCTAATTTTAAATTTGCTATCTTGAGCTTCTGCATTCAATAATCGTGTGTTAATCAAACGATTGAGTACAGTGAGTCTGGCCTGAGGCGTATCAAGCAAAGACAAATCTTTTTGACCTTCAGATTGCATCTTATTTCTTAAACTTTGCATCGCATTTCTATACTCAACAACAGAAACTGACGATCCAGCCACTTTTGCTACAGCAGCATCACTGCCCGCATTTTTTAAATAGGCATCGATACCAAATAAAGCAAATGGCACAGCGATGAGTATAAGAATTAGCTTAGCCAACCAACCTTGGGAATGTGCACGAATAGCTTCCAACATAACGATACGCCTTTAATTCAATAACTTGGATTTGAAAAAAATTAAATACAATTAAAACTAATTAATAGCATTTATTAAAAAATTAACAGTCTATAAATATATCACAACAAGCCAGCCATAACACGCTGCAATTAGGAATTGCTAGCTCATGCAATAATATAAGGGCGCTATGAACGCCCTTATATTTTCTTAAAATAAATGGTTACTTAGCTTTTTTACTGTGCATAAACTCATGCACCTCATCACGATCTACTGTGCCATCTTTATCGGTGTCAATTGCTTCGAAGTTTTGATAAATCTTTTTTAAGCCCTTAGCTTCATCTTTAGTCAAAGTGCCATCGTTGTCTTTATCTGCGCCAGTAAACTCTTTCGAACGCTTTTCATGTAAC
>JBEIDM010000140.1:0-2833 GCA_040383445.1 Candidatus Methylopumilus sp.
AATA
Source organism: Candidatus Methylopumilus sp. (assembly GCA_040383445.1). Lineage (GTDB taxonomy): Bacteria > Pseudomonadota > Gammaproteobacteria > Burkholderiales > Methylophilaceae > Methylopumilus_A. The sequence continues at coordinate 5 of JBEIDM010000140.1, forward strand.
CGGCACATGCCGTCAAAAGGACAGAGTCTCTAATGATGCTGAAAACCTTTAGGCTTTGGTCACTAGAATATCTTCCATAATCAGATATTCTAAATCACAACCAAAAAACATATTGAGTGCATCCGTTGGTGAGCAAATCATCGGCTCTCCACGACGATTTAGTGATGTGTTAAGTACAACCGGCACACCACGTAATTTTTCAAGATTTTGAATTAATTCGTAATATCTTGGATTCGTTGCCTTTGTAACAACTTGCGCGCGTGCAGTTCCATCTTCATGGACCACTTCAGGAATACGTGATTTCCAATGCTCTGCAACGTCGAAAGTAAAAGTCATATAAGGTGCAGGATGACTCGTTTGTAAAATGTCTTCTGCCACTGTGTCCAACATACTCGGACAGAAAGGACGCCAACGCTCTCTATACTTAATTTGAGCATTAATGCGGTCTGCAACCCCAGGGTGACTTGGATCGCCCAAAATACTTCGGCAACCTAATGAACGCGGACCAAATTCCATACGCCCTTGTAACCAAGCCAAAGGGTTACCTTCTGCAAGCAACTCAGCACCTTTTTTCGCAGCATTATCAAGGCGGATAAATTTTGGTTTGGAAGGATGCGCTTCACAGGCAGCAATACATTCTTCAGTTGTATAAGCTGGTCCTAAATAAGCATGTTCCATGGCTTGCACGTTTTCACCAGCTAAATGGGCAGCATAAGAAGCTGCACCCAATGAAGTGCCATTGTCGCCAGAAGCTGGCTGGACAAATAATTCTTTCACGTGCGGCATTGCAATGATGCGTTGATTTAATTTGACATTGAGCGCCACACCACCAGCCATCGCAATACGACCAGTCTCGCGAATAATGTCACCCAAGTAATAATCAATCATTTTCAAGGCCACATCTTCAAGCAAGGCTTGCACAGAGGCTGCATAATGAATGTATGGATTATCAATCTCATCGCCGTGACGTTTAGGCCCTAACCATTCGATCAACTCCGGGGTGAAGTAATATCCTTTGCCGTTTTCTTTGTATCGGCGCAAACCAACGACGTTGACTAATTTGGTATCCACGGTCAGTTCACCATTTTCAAAGGTGACTAATCTGGATAAATCATATTTGCTGGCATCGCCATATGGCGCCATGCCCATCACTTTAAATTCACCATCGAGCATTTCAAAACCGAGATACTCAGTGATTGCGCCGTACATGCCACCTAATGAGTCTGGATCGTAAAACTCTTTAATTTTGTGAATCTTGCCATTTTCGCCATAGCCAAAAAAGGTCGTGGCGTACTCACCTTTACCATCAATACCAACAATCGCTGTTTTTTCTTTAAAGCCGCTTAAATGATAAGCGCTAGATGCGTGCGCTAAGTGGTGCTCGACTGGAACGAACTTGGCGTTCACCAAACCTAGGTCTTCCATTAACTTAAGCGATTTATCACGATTGCGACGGAAACGTCGATTGCCATTAAAAATAGCATCTAAAGCACGGTCAGGGGCATACCAATGACGCTTAGCGTAATGCCAACGGGCGTTGGTACTTAGCGGAATCTCTGCATATGGGAAAGCAACGATATCGATTTGCTCGGGCTTAACGCCCGCTTGTGCCATACAAAATTTAGCAGCCTCGTATGGAAAGCGATTTTTAGCATGCTTATCACGAATAAAACGCTCTTCTTCAGCCGCCGCAATAATTTTGCCATCGACCAAAATCGCCGCTGAGGCATCGTGCCCCAAAGCACCTGATAGACCTAAAACAATCATGTGAGCATCTCAAAAACTAAAATTAATGAATAAGACCAGCCAAACGTAGGGCTTTATGATCTGAATAAACCGCAGAAAATTCTTCAACAAACATATTATACAACGCCGACTGCGCTTGCCAATTTTGCATGAAGCGTCGCAGGTCTTGAACATGGGCTTTTAAAGCGAAATAATCGTAGCGATGCTGCTGCATACTATCCAGATCAATGAGGGATGGATTACCATCTAAGACTTTGATATTGCTGGATTTCATATCCCCATGAGACAGCTTTAACAAATGCATTCGGTAGAACAAATCAACAATGTTCTTGATTGCAACAGCCTGTAATTTTTTATTTTTTATTTTCGCAAAATAATCGAACACATCTGGTGCATCGAGATATTCACTTAAAAAGTAAGCCTTACCACGCAAGCCCCACCAACGCTTTTCAATCAAGGCAATCGGTTTGGGGGTTGAAATTCCTAGGATATTAAGTCGAAATGCATTCGCCCAAGATTTTGCAGCACGCGTTGGCCGAAATGCTCGACTTAGCGCATGCCAAAGACTTTTAATGTTGTAGCGCTTGATGGCAATATCAACGCCTTCAAGATTCACACGAGCGACCGTGCTGGTTCTTCCGGTTTTTAAATGTGGGTGATTGCCGAGTAAATTATCGTAATAATCTAAGTCAGATGGTAGGTGTTTAAATTGATCTTCACCTGCAATCGCTTTAAAAAGGCAATACGTTTTTTCTACATTCACATCTGTACACTGCCTAAACACTTTTTTATCGGCGTAATGTCTAGCGAGACGAATGCGGTGTCGGTTAATCATTGCTCTCATATTATTTATATTAAGAGTGATTTTCCATCCCCGACCGTCAGCATAAAATCTAAGTAAATTGGATAACCAAGCTTCAATTTCCAACACATCGAACTTAGATAGAAGCAATGCTAAGTTAGATAAGGCTTTGCTTTTGGTCAGCCTTGGATAATGTCGAATTCCATCACCATCTAATGTGTAAATATCATCGCCATCAACAAGAAAATTTTTAAGGTATAAATCTGTCTGAAGAAGATTGG
>JBEIDM010000141.1:0-2802 GCA_040383445.1 Candidatus Methylopumilus sp.
GCCAAACTTACTCCCACTCCAAACTTGGATAGATGTTATTCACATTGCGACGATTGACGATATCGAATAATTGCCAATATCGACGCTCAGAAGCGGCTGCAGTCGCCATCGCTTTTTCCATGACCTCACCTTTTTTAATGCTGGCGCGGATATCATTGAGCAGTGTCCACAAATAGCGTTCTTCATTATTGAGTTGTTGTTTCCAGTTGCTCTCTTTAAGTAGCCCGCTATGGCCAGGAATTGCGTTTTCTGCTTCGTGTGTTTTGAGTTCATTAATCACATTTAGCCAGCCTTTGATGTCTCCATCGATTGATGGTGTGCGTTCCACAAATAACAAATCACCCGTCCATAATGTTGAGCTTTTATTATCAAACACGCTTAAATCAGTATTGGTATGGGCTGTTGGATAAGCGGTCAAGAGTAATGTTCGATCACCTAAGTCTAGTTTGAGTGTGCTTTTTACTAAAACATTAGGCTTGATGAGTTCACTCCCTGCAAAGCTCTCTCCAAGCCATTGCTGATTCGTACGGAAATAACTTTCACGACGTCGCTCCATTGCATCAGGGAGTTTTTCATGGCCAACAAAAGCAGGGTTGTCTTGTTTGAATGCGGCATTCCCAAAAATATGGTCTGGATGCACGTGCGTATTAATGACATAAAGAATAGGTAGTGGCGATACTTGACGAATGGATTCACGGAGTTGTTGGCCAACTTTGAAACTGCCGCCCGTATCAATCACAGCAATCCCTTTGCTACCAACAATAAAACTGACATTACAAATATCGCCATGGTAGTTTTCTGATAGGTCCTCATGAACACCGTGATGGACATAAACGTCATTCCCCAGCGCTTCGATTGTTAAAGGCTCTGCGTTTGCTAAGCAACAAGTGATTGTTAAAACAAAGCCTAATAAAATTTTTAGCAACATGAGAAATTCCTAAATTGGGAGCACATTCATAAAATCATGATTTTAATGATGCGAGATTAATAGCCTGGCACTATATAATAGCTACGAGTGATTAACTTAATCATACATTAGAACAGGGAGATAAGATGAATACCCATCACTACACCAAGACCGCGATTTTTTTGCATTGGGTCATAGGCTTGGCAATTTTTGCCATGTTTGCATTGGGTTGGTATATGGCAGAATTGCCAAAAGATGCTCCTAAAGCCTTATCTTTTGATTTATTTGATTTGGGTCTTTTTAACTGGCAGATGGCTGAAGAAGTTTCACCAAGAACATTTTATTTCAATTTACACAAATCAATTGGCGTTAGTTTATTAGCCTTGATTGTTCTCCGTTTCGTTTGGCGCCTCACGCATCGTCCACCTGCATTGCTTGCAAGCATGACAGCAGCGCAAAAGAAACTTTCAACAGCGGTGCATCACTTACTTTACTTGTTGATGTTTGCTTTGCCTATCAGTGGCGTAGCAATGGCGATTAGCAGCAAGTACGGCTTGAAATGGTTTGGTACTGAACTTGTTGCTGGCCTAGATAATGCTGCTTGTCGTGACTTTTATAAAGAAGCGCATGAGGTGCTTGGCGTTGTTCTGCTAGTTCTCATTATTGTGCATATCTTGGGTGCTTTAAAACATCAATTTATTGTTAAAGATGAAACGATGAGCCGCATGTCTCCATGTAAGCTTTGGAGTAATTGCTGCAAGAAGAAATAATGTTTTTTTGAAGTTTAAATAATAAAAAGGGCGCTTAAAGCGCCCTTTTTATTTGAACATATTTTGCAATGCTTATGTTTTTCAAAGCCGCATCAAGTGGGGCATGAAAACTACTTAACTCCACTACTTAACCCAACTACTTAACCCAACTACTTAACTTCAGCTTGGTGCGTAAATAGCTTACCTTCATTGTCTTCGGCTTTTACATCTAAAACGCCGGCTTTGCTTGGAATAAAGCTAAAACGTAAATAAGGATCTTCGCTGGTGCCAACACCAATATCTACATCCATTACTTTTTCGTTATTATAAGTAAACGCTGCTTTTTGGATGTAAAACGCTGGGACAAAACCTTGTGAAACTAAGTCACGCTGTAAGCCTGTGCGCATTGGGTGCTTAATCATAAAAGTGGCTTGGGTTGGTTCACCAAATTTCACGGGGCTTTCCACATTTAATTTAATTTTACCGGCAGCAGCGCGGATCTCTTTTTCGTCACCATCTACTGTGCCACCGCAGCCGCCAGCAGCACGAATCTCAACAGAAGCTAAATACAACTTGCCATCGGCAGTTTCGCCTACAGCACGAATATATGAATCCATTTCCATACGGATGCGTGTCGCTAATTTAAATTTACCGAGTTTGTCAGTCAGGTGATAAGTCGCGGTTAATGGAATAGGGTTGGAATCAACTAACAGATAAATACGTTTAATTGCGTTCGCATCGGCTTGTGTTTGATCGACCATCATTTCTAGAGGCACTTGCGCACCGCTTTCAGCACGACGTGGCGCGTTAAAAGTGATAAATGGCGCATCTGCCATTGGTCGCTCGCCAAAAAAGCTTTCTCTAACCACTGGCCATTTTTTAGGGTCAGATTCAGCGTTCGCAGCACTCATTGCAATTAGGCCAAGCAGGCCAAGTAAGATATGTGTGAGTGTTTTATTCATCGGTTGCCTCATATCAAATGTGTTAATCGTACAGTTTGTGAGTGTAGCTTTAAATGTAAAGTTCCATCATTATATTTTTAAGTAACTGATATTTAATAATAAATTTTTAATTCTTGTTAAATTGTATGTTGTATTTGATGAAAACGTTAATTTTAATGATTTTCATGATGCCTGGATATACGAC
>JBEIDM010000142.1:0-2728 GCA_040383445.1 Candidatus Methylopumilus sp.
ACACGGCAGGCTGAATTATATCGGAAATAACTGGGGCTCAACAGCAAGGCTGTGAGAACTTAGCTGGTTTTGAGTAATGACAATACTTCTGCCAAGCCTTGACGCAAGAATTGCATATTCGGCAAAGCTGCATTGCTTGAAGTATTTTCAATGGCTGGTGTTGGAATTAATTCTGATTGACGCTCGAATGCTGGCGCAGAAGCAGAGCGAATTTCCTCATGCCCATCTAAGCGATTACGTGCGCCACTAATCGTGAAGCCTTGCTCATACAACAACTCGCGAATACGGCGAATGAGTAAAACTTCGTGATGTTGATAGTAACGGCGATTACCGCGACGCTTCACTGGTTTTAGCTGAGTAAACTCTTGTTCCCAGTAACGAAGGACGTGCGGCTTCACCCCGCACAACTCGCTGACTTCACCAATAGTGAAATAGCGTTTTGCGGGGATAGGAGGAAGCTCTAACTTAAGCGCTTGCTCCGCCATAAGTTTCTTCTACTTTGCTTTTTAATTTTTGGCTTGCGTGGAATGTCACAACACGACGTGCTGTAATAGGAATTTCTTCGCCAGTTTTAGGGTTACGACCTGGACGCTCAGATTTTTTACGTAATTCAAAATTACCGAAACCAGATAACTTCACTGGCTCGCCTGATTCCAATGCAACGCGAATTTCTTCAAAGAACGCTTCCACCATATCTTTAGCTTCACGTTTATTCAATCCAACTTGCTCGAACAATAGTTCTGCCAAGTCTGCTTTTGTTAATGTCATGCCAACCTCTCAACTACTTATTTGAATTTAAAACAGATTTTAATTATGTTATTTGTATCAATAATTTCACATTTAACATTATTTAAGCTTTTTTAACAAGCAAAAAGCATTTACCTAAGTTCTGCACCATGTTGATTTTTAATCAATTCTAGCAATGAGGCCATAACGCTATCTACTTCTGCATCAGTTAAAGATTTTTGCGTATCTTGCATCAATACATAAAATGCCAAGCTCTTCTTGTCTTCAGCAATGCCTTTACCACGATAAACATCGAATAAAGCAATATCAGTCACGAACTGTACTTTCGCTTTTTTCATGGTCTTAATTAAAACATCAACGTTTACTGCTTCGTCTACCACCACTGCAATATCTCGACGCACAGGTGGGAATTTAGCTACTTCTGAATATTTAGCAATGCTGCGTTGTTGCAAGGGTGCTAAATCCATCTCAAACAATACGGCACCTTTTGGCAATTGGTAATGTTGCTGCCATTTAGGATGCAATTTACCTATCCAACCAATAGAGCGGCCACGCACAACAATCTGCGCTGTTTGACCTGGATGCAATGCCGGATGCTGCGCGGCAACATATTCAGCACGACCACCTGTTAAAGCATCAACATCCGCTTTAACATCATAAAAATCTACATTACGTGCAGCTTCACCCCATTGCTCAGGAATGACATCACCGTAAGCAAGCCCTGAGATGCGCATGGTTTCTTGGAAGCCTTCTTTAGCTTCCGCATAACTTGCACCCATTTCAAAAATACGGACACGATCTTGTTGGCGATTCAAGTTATACACCAAGGTATCTAGCAACCCGCCCCACAAAGCTGAACGCATGACGCTCATATTGCTCGCAATCGGGTTCTTAAGTTTGATAGGCTTAGCGTTACCTAATAATTCTGTTTCCCATGATTCATCAACAAAGCTGTAATTCACGACTTCTTGATAGCCATTTGCGACTAATACATCTTGCAATACAGCACGTGTCACCACGCCTTCAGCGTCTGGCAACATGCGTAAATCGGCAATCGGTGCAATGGCAGGAATATTGTCGTAGCCATGCAAACGTGCGATTTCTTCGATCAAATCTTCTTCACGGCTAATATCAAAACGATAGCTGGGCGGTGACACTTCAAACACGCCAGCTTTTTTCGTATAAGTAAATCCAAGTTGATCGAACAACTTAGCCACTAAACTTTCATCAAGCGTAATGCCTAAGATTGAGTTTAACTTTGCCATACGTAATTGCGTTGGCACACGTTTAGGCAACACACCATTCACTTCAGTCACAGCGCCTGCTTGTCCACCACAGATCTCAAGCACCAAGGCTGTTGCACGCTCTAAGGCCTGCAATGTATTACCGTAATCAACACCACGTTCAAAACGGTAAGAGGAATCTGTACTAATCCCAAAACGACGACCTTTGCCAGCGATGGTATCTGGCGTAAAGAAAGCGCTTTCCAAGAAGATATCAGTGCTTGTATCAGAAACTGCTGTTGACTGACCGCCCATCACGCCAGCAAAAGCAATGGCACCGCTGTTATCAGCAATTACCAACATATCTTTATCCAACTTCACTTCTTGCTCATTCAGCAAGGTAATCGTTTCGCCTTGGCTTGCCCAACGCACATTAATATCACCTTGCAACTTAGCCGCATCAAATACGTGCATCGGTTGGCCAAGTTCAAGTAATACGTAATTAGTGATGTCTACAACCGCGCTAATACTGCGTAGACCGCTACGCTCTAAACGACGCACCATCCATTCAGGCGTTTGCGCTTTAGCATTCACACCTTTCACTAAACGACCACAGTAACGGGCACAAGCATCAGCATCTGCTACGCTTACTTTTTTAACATCTTGATGTTGTGCGGATACTGCATCGAACTTAGGCAAGTCTAAAGTCGCACCAGTCAATGCCGCGACTTCACGTGCAATACCGACAATACTTAAAC
>JBEIDM010000143.1:0-2713 GCA_040383445.1 Candidatus Methylopumilus sp.
AACCTTTACTAATTAATTTACTTAACTTTTTTAGAGGCTGACTTGGGTCTTGAAGATGACTTTGCAGGACGAGCCTTACTTCCCGAATTAGGCTTTGATGAAGCATTACCAGCTTTAGGGCCACGATTTTTATTCGATCCAGCCTTTTTAGATCGACTGGATTTAGGGGCATCCCACGGATTACTTGCCTTTAACGTCGGCCTTTCAGGCTTTTTAATATCTAATTTAACGGAAGTCTCGCCGGATTTTCGTGCTTTATCACGATAACGCTCAGGCAATATCGAATCTTCGTCATTGATCGGCTTAACGCCATTGCTAGCAACACTGCTATCTGCCAATACAAAATCAATTCGCGTCGTCTCTAAATCAACACGACTGACCTGAACGCGCAAGCGATCGCCTAAGCGATATTTCACACCTGTTCGTTCGCCCACCATTTCATGACGCGCTTTATCAAAATTGAAGTAATCATTGCCCAATTCGGTCACGTGAAGTAGCCCCTCAACATAGACGCCATCGAGCGCAACAAACAAACCAAAGCCAGTCACACCAGCGACAGTACCTTCATACTCTTCACCAATCTTGTCTTGCATATAGAAACACTTGAGCCATGCTTGGACATCACGTGTCGCATCATCAGCCCGTCGCTCTGTCATAGAGCAGTGTTGACCTAAGTTATGCCAATCACCACCTTGGTAACGCTTGCCTTCAAGTACCGCCTTGATTGAGCGATGAATAATCAAATCAGGATAACGACGAATTGGCGAAGTGAAATGCGCATAAGCTTCATAAGCCAAACCAAAGTGACCCACATTATCTGGGCTGTAAACGGCTTGCTGCATGGAACGAAGCAATACCGTCTGCAACAATTGCTCATCAGGACGGCCTTCAATACGTGATAACAATTTACCGTAGTCTTTTGCGTGCGGCGTATCGCCACCACCCACACCAAAGCCAAACTCACCCATAAAGGTGCGTAAGGCTTCTAATTTTTCAGGCGTAGGGCCTTCATGAATACGATATAAAGCAGGATGTTCATGCTCTTTCAAGAAGTCTGCCGCACATACGTTAGCCGCCAACATACACTCTTCAATTAAGCGATGAGCATCATTACGTGTAGTCGGTTCAATACGATCTATCTTTCCGTTTTCATTAAACACCATCAATGTTTCTTGGCTATCAAACTCAATCGCACCGCGCTTTTCACGCACAGCTAATGAAAGCTTATAAAAACTGTTTAAGTTTTCTAAATGCGGCACCAACCAAGCATATTCTTTTGCCAATTCACCATCGGGCTGCGTCAAAATCTCATGAACTTTGGTATAAGTCATCCGTGCTTTTGAACGCATGACTGAAGGATAAAACTGATAACGCTTCACCACGCCTGTGCCATCCACTTGCATATCGCACACCATACATAAGCGCTCAACATCAGGATTAAGTGAACATAAGCCATTAGATAAGGCTTCCGGCAACATCGGAATCACGCGACGTGGGAAATAAACTGAATTACCTCGATCATAAGCATCTTTATCAAGGGCATCGCCTGGTCTTACATAAAAGCTCACATCAGCAATCGCCACAACCAGACGCCAACCCTTACCCTGAGGCTCACAATAAACCGCATCATCAAAGTCACGTGCAGTCTCACCATCAATTGTAATTAATGGTAATTCACGTAAATCGATACGGCCTTTGTAATCTTGCGGCTGAACCAGCCTTGGATAATCTTGCGCTTGTTTTTCTGCTGCTTTAGTAAACTCGTGCGGCAATTGATGTTTGCGAAGCGCAATCTCAATTTCCATACCAGAATCAGCATAGTTACCAAGCACCTCGACTACTTTACCAATTGGCTTAGCGTAAGCTGAAGGCTGTTCAATCAACTCTATCATGACGACTTGCCCAGCTTTTGCTTGCATGTCTTGACCTGGCGGCACAAGAATATCTTGGCTAATACGTTTGTCTTCAGCCGCAACTAACGTGACGCCCTGCTCTCTAATTAACCTACCAACTAAGCGCTTAGTGGCCCGCTCTAAAACCTCGACAATCTTACCTTCAGGACGACCTCTACGATCAAACCCCGATTGACGCACCATCGCGCGATCGCCATGCATCACCTGCGCCATTTCTCGTGGAGATAAGAACAAATCATCTCCACCGTTATCTGGAATCAAAAAGCCGAAGCCATCAGCATGGCCTTGAATCTTACCCGCGATTAAATGTAGTTTTTCAGCGATACATAAGGCATTTTTGCGATTACGCATAACTTGCCCTTCACGCTCCATCGCATTTAATCGACGGTTAAAAATCTCTCTTTCATGTTCACCGATATCAAGCAAGGCATATAACTTATCGACGTGCAAAGGTACACCCTGCTCGGTCATTATTTGTAAAATAAATTCTCTACTAGGCAAAGGATTATCGTAGTTTGCAGACTCCCGTCCAGCATGGGGATCAAGCAACCGCTTATTCGCTCGCTTAGGTTTTTTGGTGGTCAAAGTGTGTTTATTCCTATTATTTTCTTAAGATATTTCTTGGATTAAAATCCTACAACCTGCATTTTACACCTTGCAGTATAGCCCAAATGGCGGAATTGTTAGACGCGCATGGTTCAGGTCCATGTGCCCTAGGGTGTGGAGGTTCGAGTCCTCTTTTGAGCACCAAAACTAAATTCAGCTTAGGTTTGAATATGGGATTTGTTAACTAAAATACA
>JBEIDM010000144.1:0-2692 GCA_040383445.1 Candidatus Methylopumilus sp.
CTCTTCACTGCTTGAAACCAGCCCCCAGACATGCTGCGGACACGCAAATTCAGCCCTGAGTCTAATAGATCTAGATTAGGGGTATCGTAGTAAATGCTGACCAGTTTTCGGGTCAGAGGCTCACCGACTAAACGGCTGGTAATCGCAGGGTGGAGATTTAGTTTTGAAGCATCTGACTCGGCAACGCGGAGCTTAAGTTCGATTTCGTTGGCCATATCCTATTATTATGACCGATAGGTAATTACCTTGCCTAGTTGATTAAAGCATTTCAGGCGAAATGACGACTCTAATGACAGCTTGTTCCTCTTCAGCGCGAACCCGACTTGCAAGCCACCAGATAGAACCTTTTTTAACAGACCAATAATGCGTCTTTCTTGTCATTGCAAAAGCAGCAGCCATTCCTAGCGTTGGTTGGTGACCAACGATAAGCACTGAGCCTTTGGTGGTATCCCAGTTAGAGATTTGCAATAAGCTTTGTGGAGAAGGGTCTGGATAGAGTGCATCAAGTGTCGTGAATGGCAGTTCTAGCGCACTCGCAGTCTCTTGAGCACGCTTAGCAGGGCTCACTAAAATTTGAGTATCTTTAGGTAAGCGCGGTTTAAGCCATGCGGCCATTTTCTTAGCATCTTCCTGCCCTTTAGTTGTTAGCGCACGGTCTATGTCGGGGAATCCGTCTTCGGCATCCGCATGACGCCACAAAATAAGTTCCATAGTGAGTATTAATTTCGTTAAATAGTATGTAAAAATGGTATCGCTAAAATTTGCTTTTTAAAAGTGAATTATTTTTAATAGCACTAATAGCTTTTTACATAGAGTAAACAACATTGAATGTAGTTCTGTATTTACCAAATTTTGGTCAGTTTTTAGCACAATATGATTCCGCAGCCCTTGAGCGACTGTGTGCTTCTGGCTCCGTCGAGAGACGCGACATTCCTTTAGAAGGCTTTATCTGTAAATCCTTCGGCATTCCCAAGCAGCGGGATTGGCCAACGGCTGCCATTAGCATGTTGGGCCATGAGATGCTGGCAACGGCAGAAGCTTATCTGCAAATCAATTTAGTGCACTTCTCGTTACAACGAGACTTCTTTGAGCTTCATCCAGTCAATGATCTTGGCATGGACGAGTCAAGTGCTTTGCGTGACAAGCTTAATCAACATTTTTTACAGGCTGGCCATCAGTTTTTAGCGACTGACGATCCGCATGTATGGATGATGCCTATTAAGAAAAACATGGACGTGAGCACGCGTTTGATGTCTGAAGTGTGGGGCCGTGATACCCGTGCTTACATGCCAGAAGGTGATGATGCGCTTGCTTTGCGCTTGCTCATTAATGAAGCGCAAATGATGCTGTATGAGCATCCGGTGAATGAGGCGCGCGAAGCGGCCGGCTTGTTGCCAGTGAATAGTATTTGGATTTCAGGCGGTGGTGTGCTTCCCGAAATTGTGGCGAAATCTAAATTCTCATTCTTTGCCCAAAATCCTTTACTTAAGGGTTTGGCAACCTTAACGAAGGCCAGCTATCATCCTGTGCCTGAAAACTTTGCTGAGCTGCCAAAAGAAAAGCACACCCTAGTTTGGTTAGATGGTGAATTAAGCCAGCAACACGCAAATATGGAGCGGGATTGGTTTGCGCCGATGATGCGTGCCTTGCGTATGGGCAAGTTAAAACGTCTAAGCTTGCGTATTGGTGTGGCCAACTACACTTATCTAGTGACCTTGACGCCTTTGGATTTATGGAAATTCTGGCGCATTAAAAAACCTTTGCTGACCTACTTTTCCGCTATTTCAAAATCATGACCAAAATTATTGCAAGAAACTTCGACGCAGGCGTGGTTGAAGACTTGTCATCGAATGGCATTCCTCAAGCTTTGGCAAGAATTTTAGCGGCGCGCGGCATTGCAAAAGCTTCTCAGCTTGAATCTTCGCTGGTGAATCTCATTTCACCTGAGCAATTGACCAATAACACCCAAATGGCAATTTTGTTGGCAGATGCGATTGCTGCTAACAAATCTTTGCTGGTGATTGGGGATTATGATTGTGACGGTGCAACTGCAACCGCAGTGGCGATTCGAGGCCTGCGAAGTATGGGCGCTCAAGTAGATTATTTAGTCCCTAATCGATTTGAATATGGTTACGGCTTGACGCCAGAGATTGTCGCCTTAGCAGCGACTCGTCAGCCAGATATTATTATTACTGTCGATAATGGTATTGCGAGTGTTGAAGGTGTTGCGGCAGCGAATAAGCTTGGGATCCAGGTATTAGTGACTGATCACCATTTGCCTGCGGATGAAACGCCTCAAGCGGCTTGCATTGTTAATCCTAATCAACGTGGTTGTGATTTCCAGAGTAAGAACTTAGCTGGGGTTGGCGTCATTTTCTATGTGATGCTGGCCTTGCGTGCTGAGCTTAGAAAACGTGGCGCATATCAATCAAAACCTGAACCTAATTTGACTGAGCTCTTAGATATTGTGGCTTTGGGCACGGTGGCTGACTTAGTGAAGCTTGATGACAATAATCGAATCTTGGTGGATCAAGGTTTGCGCCGCATACGCGCAGGTAAGGGTTGTTTAGCGATTCGTGCCTTACTTAAGCTAGCTGGACGTGATTTATCTCGTGTGACAGCCCAAGATTTGGGTTTTAGCGTTGGGCCAAGATTGAATGCGGCTGGGCGTTTAGATGATATGTCTTTAGGC
>JBEIDM010000145.1:0-2627 GCA_040383445.1 Candidatus Methylopumilus sp.
ATTTGGGATGGTTGCTGACATTAAGTGGCTATGGCCATCTTCATGTTGCAAGCCTTCACCGTTCAATGTGGTGCGGCCTGCTGTTGCGCCAAGCACAAAGCCACGCGCACGTGAATCGCCTGCTGCCCAAGCTAAGTCACCAATACGTTGGAAACCGAACATTGAGTAGAAGATGTAGAACGGAATCATTTGTGTGCCAGTCACGCTATATGCGGTCGCTGCAGCAATCCATGATGAGAATGCGCCTGCTTCGTTAATACCTTCTTCTAAGATTTGACCGTCTTTAGATTCTTTGTAGAACATGACTTGGTCATTATCTTGTGGCTCATACAATTGGCCAGCAGATGAGTAAATCCCTAGTTGACGGAACATACCTTCCATACCAAAGGTACGTGCTTCATCAGGCACGATAGGCACAATATATTTGCCTACTTGCTTGTCGCGTACCAAGGTTGAAAGAATCCGTACAAATGCCATGGTGGTTGAAATTTCACGTTCACCAGTTGCAGCCAACATATTCTCGAATGCAGATAATTCAGGCACCACTAGTTCGTTACCTTTACGGCGACGAGACGGTACTGAACCACCCATCGCTTCGCGGCGTTCAGCCAAGTAAAGCATTTCTGGGGAGTCGGCAGCTGGTTTGTAATAAGAGAGGTTTTCTACTTGTTCATCTGTTAAAGGCAAATCAAAACGATCACGGAAAGCTTTTAGTGAATCGATATCCATGCTCTTCTGTTGGTGAGTTGTATTTTGAGCTTCACCTGAATCACCCATGCCATAACCCTTAACGGTTTTCGCTAAGATGACAGTTGGTTGGCCTTTATGTTGAGTCGCTGCTGCATAAGCGGCGTAAACTTTGTGGGGGTCATGACCACCGCGGTTTAAGCGCCAAATGTCTTTATCAGACATCGCAGCAACCATTTCTTTCAATTCAGGATATTTACCAAAGAAGTGTTCGCGAGTGTATGCGCCACCCTTAGCTTTAAAGTTTTGGTATTCGCCATCCACGCATTCTTCCATGCGTTTTTTAAGCAAGCCATCTTTGTCCATAGCAAGGAGCGGGTCCCAATATGAACCCCAAATGACTTTCAATACATTCCAGCCAGAGCCGCGGAAATCAGACTCAAGCTCTTGAATAATTTTGCCGTTACCGCGAACAGGGCCATCAAGACGCTGTAAATTACAGTTAATCACAAAAATTAGATTGTCTAATTTTTCACGTGAAGCCAATGAAATCGCTCCCAATGACTCAGGCTCATCCATTTCACCGTCGCCGCAGAATACCCACACTTTACGATCCGAGGTATCAGCAATGCCGCGGTCATGTAAATATTTCAAGAAGCGTGCTTGGTAAATCCCTTGCAATGGACCTAAGCCCATAGAAACGGTTGGGAACTGCCAGAAGTCAGGCATCAGCCAAGGATGTGGGTAGCTTGATAAGCCATTGCCACCTGTTTCTTGACGGAAATTATCAAGCTGCTCTTCTGTTAATCGACCTTCCAAGAAAGCTCGAGCATACACGCCAGGTGATGAGTGGCCTTGGAAGAAAATTAAGTCTCCGCCAAATTTATCATTGGCTGCACGGAAGAAATGGTTAAAGCCCACGTCATATAAAGTCGCTGCAGATTGGAAGCTAGCAATGTGGCCACCTACGCCTGGTGATTTCTCATTGGCGCGAAGCACGGTCATGATAGCGTTCCAGCGGATGAGCGCGCGAATGCGGCGTTCCATGTCTGGGTTGCCTGGTAGACGTTGTTGTAGATGCGTAGGGATGGTATTCACATACGCAGTTGTTGCGTTGTAAGGAAGGTATGCGCCTGAGCGACGAGCCTTATCAATGAGCGTTTCTAATAGATAATGCGCGCGTTCGGTTCCCTCGTTGGCCAGTACCGCGTCAATGGCTTCAAGCCATTCTTGGGTTTCTTGTGGGTCAATATCGGGGGTAAATGCCATATTCGGGTTCTCCGGGAAACTTTTAGAGTCATCTAAAAGGTATAATCAACTAGAAATCATGCACTCTAGATCGGTATATTCTTTGCTTAAATTATTAAGCTATTTTTAAGCTAACCAGTATCTTCGCTTTTTTGACTGATTTGGTCAAGTATTTGGCGGGTTTTGCTAATTGATTCAAATGCCTAATAAAAGAATTTTGCGGAATTTAGACGCATTTAAATACATTTAAACGAAGTTAGTGAGGTTTTTCATGTCTGTTTCTTTAAAACAAAATTTAATCATTGCTGATGAAAAATCATTGATTAGTGGCACACATTTGTTATTTGTTTTGCCGATGACACGCCCTAAAAATTTACCCTTTTCTGAGGCCTTGGACGCCAAGCTAAAACGTACTAATAAAAAATATAGCGATTTGCTTAAAACAGCTTTGATTACTGATTTGCCAAATGGGTCATTTGCAAGCTGGATCGTACTAGATAATGATCTTAGTGCATTTAAGCGCCATACATTATTGCGTAAGGCTGTGAAGCCTTTGTTGGATGAAAATCCAGCCGCATTAACGATTGCTGTTTATGGGGCTGATGCAGAACGCCAGCAAGCTGCTAAAGATGCATTTTATGTTGCTGCTGTGAACGCAGCAGAGCTACCTGAATTTAGAGGTAAGAAGACAC
>JBEIDM010000146.1:0-2616 GCA_040383445.1 Candidatus Methylopumilus sp.
CAATTAAAGAAAAATTAAAAACTGACCCAACTTGGTACTCAAAACGTCTTGCCCAAATCAAAGGTGTAACTGAAGAAACAACAACAGGTGTTCATCGTTTGTATCAAATGCACAAAGAAGGTCGTCTAGCTTTCCCTGCAATCAACGTGAATGACTCAGTAACCAAATCAAAATTCGACAACTTATATGGCTGCCGTGAATCATTGGTTGATGCAATCAAACGCGCAACTGATGTCATGATTGCTGGCAAGATTGCGGTCGTTGCAGGCTATGGCGACGTGGGTAAAGGTTCTGCTCAAGCACTTCGTGCTTTGTCAGCACAAGTTTGGGTAACTGAAATCGATCCAATCTGCGCTCTTCAAGCAGCAATGGAAGGCTACCGTGTAGTCACCATGGATTATGCTTGTGAGCATGCTGATATATTTGTTACCGCAACTGGTAACTATCACGTTATTGGTCATGACCATATGGCAAAAATGAAAGACCAAGCGATTGTATGTAACATCGGTCACTTCGATAACGAAATTGATGTTGCGTCACTTGAAAAATATGAGTGGGATGAAATCAAACCACAAGTTGACCATGTAATTTTCCCTGATGGCAAAAAGATTATCTTGTTAGCCAAAGGCCGCTTGGTAAACTTAGGCTGTGGTACAGGCCATCCAAGTTATGTCATGAGCTCATCATTTGCGAATCAAACGATTGCGCAAATCGAGCTATTTGCGAATACCGACAAATATCCAGTAGGCGTTTATACTTTACCTAAACACCTAGATGAAAAAGTAGCGGTATTACAATTGAAAAAATTAAACGCACAACTAACACGCTTAACGAATGAACAAGCGGCATACATTGGCGTTTCACAAAACGGTCCTTTCAAACCAGATACCTACCGTTATTAATGAGGCACAACAGGCATCAGTGATTGCTGATGCCTGCAAATGAATAAAAAGAGAATTGAGATATGAAGGCTGATATCAGTTTTGAATTTTTTCCGCCAAAAACGGAAGAAGGCATTATTAAATTACGCGAAGCTCGAAAACAGCTCGCCTTAATGCAGCCTAAATTCTTCTCTGTCACTTTTGGTGCAGGCGGCTCGACTAAAGACCGCACCATGGAAACAGTCTTAGAAATTCAATCTGAAGGATTTGAGGCAGCACCGCACATTTCTGGCATTTCTTCTACTAAACAAGAAATTAAAGATTTGTTGCAAACGTATCAATCAAATGGCATTCGTCGGTTAGTTGTATTGCGTGGTGACTTACCTTCAGGTGAAGTCAGCGTTGGTGACTTTGCACACGCCAATCAACTGGTTGCTTTCATTCGAGAACAATCCGGCAATCATTTCGAAATAGAAGTGGCCGCTTATCCGGAAACGCATCCAGAAGCACGTTCAGCGTCAAAAGATTTAGCACATTTCAAAACAAAAGTGGATGCTGGCGCAAACTCTGCAATTACTCAGTACTTTTACAATACAGATGCCTATTTTCAATTCGTTGAGCGCTGCGAATCATTAGGAATTAGCATCCCAATTGTGCCGGGCATTATGCCTATTTATAACTACACACAATTGGCAAGATTTTCAAATGTATGTGGTGCAGAAATACCACGCTGGCTGAGCTTAAGATTGCAAGACTATGGTGATGATATTGCATCACTAAGAGCACTTGGCGTGGATGTAGTCACTAGCTTATGTGAAAAATTACTGGCCGGCGGAGCATCTGGCTTGCATTTTTACACAATGAATCAGTCCGGTATTATTGGTCAAATCACTAATAACTTGGGCCTAGAACAAAGCTAATTTAATAAAGCGTTCCAATAAAAAAGCCCCGAAATTTCGGGGCTTTTTTATTTAAGAATTCGATTAGTGTAACGTTGGTAGATCTTCGTGAAACATTGCATCTTCAACAAAAAGAAAATCTTTAGTTTTACCTTGCTTACGTAACACCATCAACACTACCCAACGAATCTCTTCCAAATGAATAGATGTTTGTGGAAGCGCCATCGCGCGTTCAATCACAATCTCATGCTGCGTTAAGTTGATAATATTCGCCTGCGCCAAGAACATTAAAAAACTTAAACTTTCAGTATCAAACTTTGTTTTTTCCTCTTCAGAATAAATGCGTGTAGCAGCACTTACGCCTTCACCAGCAGCGCTAGCCATGGCTTCTAAGGTATTAAACCATTCAACAGCATCCGTAATTTCAGAGTGATCAAAGCCTGCCGCAAACAACTCTTTTGTGAGGGTGTTGTGGTCTGGTTGAATATTATCGACCACATAGTTTTCAAACATATAAACTAAAACTTCAAACATAGATTCCCTATTCATCTGATTAGCCTAAACGATACGTTGGTATCGTCTGCCTGGTAGAGAAGCTATTTTATTTTCTAACTCCAGCATCAACAGTTTGGCCGAAAGGTCTTCACCCGTCAAGCCGCTAAGCTAGATTAAAACTTCAACATCAATTTGATTGAAAACGAAGATACATCAACAAAACACATTCGTCTTAAACTTCCCTTAAATATGCATTTCTAATTGGATCTTGTTGTGTCAAATACGGTGCAAGCTCGTCTGTAATATCGTTGATATGATCAACTAGTTTAGCGCCTTGCTTA
>JBEIDM010000147.1:0-2614 GCA_040383445.1 Candidatus Methylopumilus sp.
CTGGTCTGCCTCCAACACCTATTGCAATGCCAGGCTTGGCTTCTATTGATGCTGCTATGCATCCTGATAACACTAATGCCTTGTATTTTGTAGGCAAGGGTGATGGAACTCATGCTTTCTCAGCTAGTTTGCAGAAGCATAATAATGCCGTTATTAAATATCAATTAGGTGGAAAGCATGCGAGGTAAATTTATAACGCTTGAAGGTATGGATGGCGCAGGTAAAAGCACGCATATACCTAACATTATTGAATTGCTTAAAACTCGAGGGTTTGAAGTAGTTTCAACGCGTGAACCTGGAGGAACGTCCTTAGGTGAACGTTTGCGCGAGTTGTTATTACATGAGTCAATGGACCCCGAAACTGAAACGCTATTAATGTTTGCTGCAAGAAGAGAGCATATTGCACAAGTCATAGAACCTGCATTGGCTCGTGGCGCTTATGTTCTGTCAGATCGATTTACCGATGCTACTTTTGCTTATCAATCAGCTGGTAAAGGTGTTCTACCATCAAAAATCAAAGAACTAGAAACTTGGGTTCATGAGAGTTTGCAGCCAGATTTAACCTTGCTATTTGATGTGCCTGTTTCTGTGAGTGTTGACCGGCTTGCAAGTGCAAGAGCGCCTGATAAATTTGAGCGGGAATCTAAAGATTTCTTTGAGAAAATTCGAGCTTCTTATTTGCAACGCGCTTCTGAGTATCCTGCTAGATTTCAGATAGTTGATGCCAACCGACCGCTTGTTGATGTTGAGAATTCAGTGAAAGAAATTATCTTATCTATATGATAAATAGTCAGTTATATCCGTGGCAGCAAAAAACTTGGCGGTTGTTAACCGCTGACAGGCAGCGGATGCATCACGCATTATTGCTAAAGGGGCAGTCGGGCATAGGTAAAATTGATTTTGCAACGAATTTCGCAAAGTCATTATTGTGTAACAACCAGACAGTCGATCATGAGGCATGTAACACATGTCCGAGTTGCGGTTGGTTTGAGCAGGATAATCATCCTGATTTTAGACAAATAACTCGTGAGCAAGATACTGATAAAGATGAAGACATGTCGACAAAAGGTAAGGGCGGTAAGAAGTCTCAAATATCCGTAGCTCAAATTAGAACGCTTAGTGATTTCTTAAGCCTTTCAAGCCATCAGAAATCAGGTGCTCGCATCGTACTTATTCATCCGGCAGAGGCTTTGAATAACGCTTCAGCTAATGCCCTTCTTAAAATGTTAGAAGAACCACCAGCAGGTGTATTGTTTATATTGGTGAGTCATCAGCCGCACAAGTTGCTTCCTACAATACTTAGTCGTTGCCAAAAAATTGACATGCCTATTCCTAGTCAAGCTGAGTCGCTTAACTGGATGCAGATTGCTGGAATAGAAAATCCTGATCAAAGATTGCGTCATGCTGGAGGCAGCCCATTGCTTGCAGCAAGCAAAGATGGGGAGGGGGCGCAGATGGTAATTTTATCGAAAGAGTTGATATGTGGCCGCCAGCTGAATGTGTTTAATGCTACTTCTACTTTAATAGTAATGGGCATGGAAAATGCTATTAATGCCCTGCAAAAATGGACTTATGATTTGATGCTGAGCGCTAGCATTAATCAGGTGAGATACCATGCGGAATATGCAGTTGATTTAAATAAGTTGTCCAAAATACTTATGCTTGATCAATATTTTTTGTTTCAAGAGAAGCTTGTTGAAGCTAAAAAAAGTGCGACACATCCACTTAATCAAGAGCTTCAGCTAGAGGCGCTATTGCTGCAGTACACACAATTATTCAAGGTAAAAAATGTTAGTTGATTCACACTGTCACTTAAACTTTCCCGAGCTTCAATCTAATATGGAGCAAATTCGTGCATCTATGCATGATAATCAAGTAGGGCATGCTTTATGTATCTCTGTGACGTTAAAAGACTTTCCTCAAGTGCTTACGCTTGCTGAAACATACCCAAATTTTTTTGCCTCTGTTGGCGTGCACCCTGATTATGAGGATGAGCCTCCATTTACTGTTGATGATCTTGTTAACCTGGCCAATCACCCCAAAGTGATTGCAATCGGTGAGACGGGCTTAGATTATTTTAGATTAACGGGTGATTTGGAATGGCAGCGTGAACGATTTCGTACGCATATTCGAGCGGCAATCAAGTCGCAAAAGCCTTTGGTAATTCATACTCGATCTGCAGCTGAAGATACATTGAGAATTATGCGTGAGGAAAATGCACAGCTTGTTGGCGGGGTGTTGCATTGTTTTACCGAAAGTCTTGACGTAGCATTAGAGGCCATTGATCTTGGTTTTTATATTTCGTTTTCAGGCATTGTTACTTTTAAAAACGCAGTGATGCTAAAGGAAGTGGCGAGCCAATTACCATTGGATAGGATACTGGTTGAAACTGACTCACCATATTTGGCACCTATTCCATATCGTGGAAAAATTAACCAACCAGCCTATGTCAAACATGTCGCTGAAGAGCTATCTAGAATTAGAAATATTTCTTTAGCCGAGATAATGGAGGCTACTACGGCTAATTTCTTTCGGTTGTTTAATACAGCCAATTCATTATGAACTATTGCTTTTTAGGTTGCTCATAATACATTTATAATATTTAACTAAATTA
>JBEIDM010000148.1:0-2573 GCA_040383445.1 Candidatus Methylopumilus sp.
ATCAAAAGTTTTATCCATATCATTACAAAGTAATATGGAATATCAGCAAGATGCATACCAAATATTTGTTTAAGGCTTATTTAAAAATAGTTGATTAAATACAAATGATTAAAGGATTTAGCAGGAGGGATAGATGGTCTTAAAAAATTAAAATATCAACGTATGCGCAAAGATTGAAAGTCAGCCATGCAATATATGCGCGATTTATGATGGACTATATTGATAATTGACGAATCACACGTATAAAAAACTGGATGTATTGAAAAATAATTAATGGTAATACGATAAATATAAGCCAATTTAAATGCCAAGCCATTTCAAGATTTCCATCTAAAATAGCTAATGTTGCCCGAGTTAAACCGCAGCCCCAGCAATAATTAAAATCGAAGAAATGGCTGAATATACAGGGTGGTGAAATTTGGTTTAGCCAATCAGGCATTAACCACGCAAGCAAAGCCAATAAAGTTAATAGAACTAAAGTCATTAGCTCTATTAACTGATTACTTTTTAAGCTGTAAACCTTGAGCATCTCTAAAACTGCCCGTAAGTATCATAATAAAATCAATCAAGGTCCAAATACCACAAGCACCTAGAGTTAATAACATTAAGATTCCAGTACCAACCTTACCTACATAAAAACGGTGAACACCCAAAGAACCTAAAAATAAACAGAGCAATAAAGCAGGAACAAATTCTTTATCAGAAACACCTACCAAACTTCCAGATAAAGGCACTCCACATTTGGTGCAGATAACAGCTTTATCGCTTACTTGATTACCGCATTCTGGACAAAAAGCCATAATAAAACCTCACTTCTATTTTATAAAAACCATTAAAAGATTATAACTTGTAGGGATCTGCATCAATAAATGGCTTATTTCCATCTATTAGATCAGAAATCAATTTTGCACTTGCTGGAGCCATCGTTAATCCATATCTAAAATGCCCTGTATTGAGATATAAATTTTCAATCGTTGGATGCGCTGAAATTGTAGGGAGGTTTTCTGGTGTGCCCGGGCGCAAACCGCTCCAATGTTTGATAATGGGCATACCTTTTAATGCAGGCATAATTGCTTCGGCTTTAGTTGCCAATTCAAGGCGCACCTCTTCCGTTGTTGAACTATCAAAACCAACATCTTCCAGCGTGCTACCAGCCAACAAATATCCATCAGGGCGTGGAATCATATAAAAG
Organism: Candidatus Methylopumilus sp.; assembly: GCA_040383445.1. Taxonomy (GTDB): domain Bacteria; phylum Pseudomonadota; class Gammaproteobacteria; order Burkholderiales; family Methylophilaceae; genus Methylopumilus_A. Next base: position 1,193 of record JBEIDM010000148.1, read on the forward strand.
CCATTTTTATAGACAATTTGATTTAAGTTTTTATTTGGCTGGTACAACAGAATTTGACCTCGCATTGGCTTAATGCTGAGTTGACTTGCAACATCCTTTAATAATTGAAAACTCCAGGCGCCTGATGTGACTATAAATTGATCAGCACTTATTGTTCTACCATCTAAGGTTTTCCAATCTTTTAATTCGTTTAATTCTTGCAAGGGACTTAATTCGGTATTTTCTAATAAAGTTACCTGATGCTGCTCCAACCAAAGACGCAATGCCTGCATCAAATAAGGTGGTCGTATCTGACAAACTTTAGGAAGCCACAAAGCATTTTGATCTTGACTTGAAATACCCTCAAATTGACTTGCCTTAACCGACTCAACTTCGACTTGATTTTGCTCACACCAGCTTAAAGCAAGTTGAGAATCAAAATTCGGTAGGATTAAAAAACCTGACTGATGAAAACCGGTAGGAAGGTTTGTTTCACGCTCAAGTCTCTCACAAATTTGGCGATATTTTTCAGCACCAAACCGAGTCAGCGCATTAACATGCTCAGAATACATCCAAGGTAATAATGGAAAGACAATGCCACCACCCGCCCAAGATGACTCGCCTGAAGTTTGACTGGCAATTTGATTGCGTTCAACAATGGTGACACGATGGCCTCGATCAACCAACTCCATTGCTGTCATGCACCCAACAATGCCGCCGCCTACGATGACGACGTGTTTACTCATACTCCTTTGCCTGTGAGTAAAATTTTCTCAGCCAAGACAAGGTCATGAGGCTTAGCCAAAAGGACCACAACATCGCCTTCTTCAAAAACAAAATCTGGGCTGACTTCAACTGGATGGGCGTTTCTTCGAACAGCCGTAATTTCAGCCTTACACTCGCCAAAATAAATATCTTTAATGGCGATACCTATGCAATGCGCCAATGCATTAACAGGCACAGAGTGCAATCTCGGAACTGAGCGCTCAACTGCTTCGTCGCCATCTGAAATACCATGAAAGAATCCTTTAAACATTTTGTAGCGTTCCTCACGGAACACACGAATTCGCTTCACCACACGATTCAATGGCACACCAAGTAAAACAAGTGCATGAGAGGCAAGCATTAGGCTTCCTTCTAGCACTTCGGGAACAACCTCTGATGCGCCGGCATCACGGAATCTTTCCATATTCGTATCATCAACAGTCCTTACTACGACTGGCAACCCAGGAAAGTAATCATTCACTAAGTGCAAAATCTTAATCGCTGATGGAGGATCATCGTAACTAATAATTAGTGCTTTAGCGCGAGCACCGCCAGCCGCATTTAAAACGATACGTTTACCTGCATCGCCGTACATCACTTGCTCACCTGCGCTTGCTGCTTCTTGTACACGGGCAGG
>JBEIDM010000149.1:0-2543 GCA_040383445.1 Candidatus Methylopumilus sp.
ATTTTATTTATGCAGGGACAAAATGAGTGGGGCTTTTTTATGGTGGCTTGGACGCTTTTTGTGGGTACGATTGATAATGTGGTTAGACCAATATTTATTCAACATGCCGCACATTTGCCACTGTTGTTAGTATTTGCAGGCGTTATTGGCGGGATGCTAAGTTTTGGGATTGTAGGAATGTTTATAGGCCCAACTATATTGGCAGTTACTTATACGCTTTTACAGTCATGGATTCACGATGAAGGTGCAGAATTTATTTCTTAGCTTTATTTCAATCTTATTTTTTCAGAACTTAAATCAGAATACCTCTGTCAGATAAAAAGTAAGTTCAGTTTGTGTGTCATTGCTTAAGCTATTGCTTAGGTCATCATTAGAATTTAGGAGAGTTGGTTTGAAGACATTTAAATGGTGGGCATTTCTTGCACTTTTTCCGATGCTGGCAAGTGCAGAAACCAAAGAATTTAAATTAGAAAATGGCCTTAAAATTGTTGTGCAAGAGGATCACAGATCTCCAGTGGTCGTTTCTCAAGTATGGTATCGCGCAGGTAGCTTGGATGAGGTCAATGGTAAAACAGGTGTGGCACATGTACTAGAACACATGATGTTCAAGGGCACTAAAGAAATTAAAGCTGGTCAATTTTCACGTTTAGTGGCTGCCGCAGGTGGTAAAGAAAACGCTTTTACTTCTCAGGACTACACTACCTATTTCCAACAGTTAGAAAAATCCCAATTACCGCTCTCTATTAAATTAGAAGCGGATCGTATGGTGAACTTAAATCTAACGGATGAAGAGTTTGCTAAAGAAATTAAAGTGGTGATGGAAGAGCGTCGCTGGCGTACAGAAGATAAACCGCAATCCAAAGTGAATGAGCAGTTTAAGTCTACAATTTATCACGTCCATCCATATAGCCGACCAATCGTTGGCTGGATGAATGATTTAGAGAATATGACGGCTGAAGATGCGCGTGAGTGGTACAAAAAATGGTACGCGCCAAATAACGCAACTTTAGTGGTGGTTGGTGATGTAAAAGCTGAAGAAGTGCTTAAGTTAGCTAAGCAATATTTTGGACCACTTAAAGCACGCACTTTGCCTGATAGAAAACCTCAGGTTGAGCCAGCGCAAACTGGTGAACGCCGTGTTGAAGTTAAAGCGCAAGCTAAGTTACCTTACGTGTTGATGGGTTTTCATGTGCCGCCACTTAATGATGCAGACAAAGATGTTGACCCATATGCACTTGAGATTTTGGCAGGGGTTCTCAATGGAAATGCTTCAGCGCGTTTAAATCAAAACTTAGTCAGACAGTCTCAAATCGCTGTGGATGTTGATGCCGGGTATGACATGATTCAACGCGGTAGAGAAACTATCTTTGTTTTAGATGGCACGCCTTCAGAAGGTAAGACTGCCGCAGAACTTGAAGCTGCCATTTTGCAAGAAATCGAAAAAATCAAAACTTCTGGTATTACTGAAGAAGAGTTGTTGAGAGTAAAGGCTCAAGTGATTGCAGCTGATGTTTATCAACGTGATTCTATGTTTTATCAAGCGATGCAAATTGGTCAGTTAGAAACAACAGGATATTCTTGGAAGATTTTGCAAAGTTACCCAGCGAAGTTGCAAGCTGTTACATCTGAACAGGTTCAAGCGGTCGCCAAGAAATACTTCGTAAAAGACAATATGACGGTTGCAACCCTTGATCCACAGCCGATTACAGATACATCACCGAAAGGAAAGCCACATGTTCACTAATTCGCTTATTCGTGGCTTATGTTTAAGTATTCTTACTTTTGCAATTACCACTTCAGCACAAGCCGCTTTAAATATTCAGCAGTGGAAAACGAGTCATGGCTCCGAAGTCTACTTTGTAGAGAACCATGATTTACCGATAGTTGATGTTAGTGCTAATTTTTATGCTGGTAGTGCACGTGATGAGAAGGCTAAATCAGGCTTGGCTGGTATTACGCGTTACATGATGACGCTTGGTGCTGGTGGGCTCACTGATCAAGACATCTCTAAACAAATGGCAGATATTGGTGCTAATTTGGGCGGTAGTTTAGATGCTGATCGAGCCAGCTTTAAATTACGTACTTTGAGTAGCAGTCGAGAGCAAACTAAGGCATTAGAAATTTATACTAAGATTTTACAAAAACCTGATTTCCCTGATGCTGTTCTTTCTAGAGAGAAAGCACGCATCATTGCAAGTTTGAAAGAGTCTGCGACTCAGCCAGAAAGTATTTCAAGCAAAGCATTTTCTAAAGCGTTGTTTGGTAATCATCCTTATGCTTTAGATGAAGATGGTGAGATTGATACGGTGACTGCCATTGGGCGTGACGATTTGCAGAAGTTTTACACCCAGCATTACGGTGCGCAAGGTGCGGTTATTGCCTTGATGGGTGATATGAGTCGTGCCGAAGCTGAGCGAATTGCTGAAAGCATCTCCGCTGGCTTGCCTAAAACTAACATGCCTACTGCATTACCTGCTGTAACTTATCCAACGAGCGCAAGTGAGCAACGTATTGCTCATCCGGCTACGCAAGCGCACATATTG
>JBEIDM010000150.1:0-2542 GCA_040383445.1 Candidatus Methylopumilus sp.
CGTAAAGCGCTCAAAATTAATCTGCTTGAGATTTTCGATTTTTTCATGATCAAGACCAATTTCTTCAAAGCAATCGCATAGCCATTCCAGATCTTCTGCAGGAGAAGCGCCAACGACCGCTTGAGCCTCTGCTAAATTTATCGATGTATCGAATCGAGAAGCAATGTCATAGACTAATTTTTCAATTAACTGTTTATCGTGCATTAACTACCTAAATCAAACTGTTCTAGCAACTGCTCATAAAGTGCTAATAATGAAAAGTATGCCACTTTATGATCAAACTCTGCATTGACTAATTTTTGTGCCGCCATGAAGTAATCTTCCTGGGCCTTAAAGACGTCCGTTAAGCTCGCTTTGCCAAAGAAAAATAACTCGCGTGTGGCAATGTCAGTCGCTTGGGATCCTTTTAGAAAATTCAGTCGTGCTTGTAAAGAATCACGGGTTGCTTGAAGCGTTGCTTTTGCATTATCTAATTTTTTTAGTAAATCCCGTTTTAGGCGTTCTTTTTCAAAAACAGATTCGCTTTGCTTAGAAAAGAGTTCGCGTGCTTTTTCGGATTGGGCAAAGCCATTAAATACATCGACGCGGTAAACCACTTGCACTGTATTAACCGTTGTAGCAATAAGTGGTGGATTATTATTACGACTATTATTCGTTTCTAAGCTGAGTGCGCCAAATAATTTACCTCGGGCTGCCACATAATCACTGCGTGCAGCGTTAGCGACCGATTCTAATTCTTTGTAGGTGCGTAAGTTTTGGATCACGTCTTCAGGGTTTGCTAGTTTTTTTAGATCAACGAAGGGTAATTGATAAGTGCTTTCTTTAAAACTGGGGGGTTTGCCAAATAACTCTCGGTAGGTTGCGCTAGCAATGTCCACTTGCTTGGCATTAGAAACCATCTCATCGGTGGCTTCAGCGACCTTGGTTTCCGCACGTGTGATATCCAGTTTACTGGTGGCACCGAGTGACTCTTTTTCCTTCATTCGGCTTAAAAAATCTTTACGGGTATCGACATAGCCCACACTAAATTGGTAACTTTTTCGAGCGCGCTGCACATCCAATGTGCTAGATATTAGTTTAAGTAAAACGTCATTACGCTGGTTGTACATACTATGCTGACCCGCGATATACCGCGAGCCTGCCGCTTTATAAGTACCAACCGTTGTACCAAAGTCAAAGAGTGTTTGCGTCGCCGTTAAAGCGCGGTTAGTTTGGTTTCCGTCGCTTTGATAATCAACTTGGGTTTGATCGGTCTTGCCAGCGCCAACAGTGACCGATACTTTGGGCAAAAATCCCGCAAAGGCTTGCTCTTTTTGGGCATCCAAAGCATTGAGGGCATCCACGGTTTTGAGAACCGCTGGTACCGAATTAAACACTGCATTGATATCCTGTTTGAGGGTATTAAATGGAGCGCCTGTATTAGGGCGTTCAAGCTCGGTGATTAGTTTTCGGGCTAACTCGTGCACAGGACTTTTTTGGTAAACCTCATAGCTTTGTGTTGGAGTTGGAGCTGGAGCTTGCGCAAACGCAGGGCATAGCGGTAATCCTAAAAGTGGACTCGCCAAGAGGCAATAAAAAGTGTTAGTTTTTCTTGATTTCAAGGTGAAGTATCTCGTCATGGTTAGGGGTTGCACTGAGTCCAAGGTCAATTAATAAGCCAGTGTAAACATTTTTATCAATTTGTTGGTCAGAGACGTACGTGTAAGCGAATTCTTTGTTGCTACTCGTCATAATATTGCGAGTTTCGATCGTAGCACTATCGCCAAAGCCCGTAATGCTCAGTTGATCTTGGTCGGTCTCATCATTGGCATAGTTTTGTAATAGTCCTGCGAGGTGCACTTGGGACGGCTTTGTACTATCGCCGCCATGAATCTCAAAGATTGCCTGGGATAGCTCCGAGGCATCTTGCTCATCTAAATAATAATCTAGGGCTGACTCCATCGCCCGCTGGGAATATTGCTCATGAAATACAAGTTGTGAGACCTCAAAATGGTCCTGCCCTGCGGTATCTGTGAGTTTTTCTAGTACTGGAGGGACTGCTGGAGTCTCTGACATATTGGTCTGGTAATTGGTGGTTAACCAAACGTCGACCATTTCGTAGCTCGTACCATCAGTGGTGGTGTAGTTAGACACCAAGCGTAATTGATTGCCATTGTCCACCCGATCCGATTCTGTATAACTTAAATTCAGGCTTGCTATATCGTTTTGTGCCAAAGTCAGTAATTCACCGGCATTGGTGAGACCATCCGTATTGGCATCACGCCATATTGCTAGGCTGCTAAATGCCTCATCTTGACTGTCAATCAAGCCGTCTTGGTTGGTATCTAAATCGGAAAGGGCCTCAAAACCATCTTGCGCACACTCGCCATTGGCTAAAACGGTTGCCTCACCAAACATCTCGGTACCATCATTAATCGAGCCGTCGTGATTAATGTCGCGCACTAAGAAGCCGTCCTCAGATGAACTCCATCCAACTGAGGTCTGAAGGCCTGATCCAGTGATATCGTATTGCACACCAGCATCTGTTCCGAGGGTGCGAACA
>JBEIDM010000151.1:0-2522 GCA_040383445.1 Candidatus Methylopumilus sp.
GTCATCACCAAGCATCAAGCCGCCATTGGTCATTACGCCATCAACATCAAAAATTACTACTTTAATTTTCTTTGCACGTTCTTCAATTGATAATTCAGTTGAGTTCAAATCAAACCACCTTTGCGATAAGTAAATCGTGCATATTGAGTGCACCAACTAATTCACCCTGCTGATCAACAACCAGTAAGGCATTAATTTTTCTTTCTTCCATTATTTCTACAGCTTTAACAGCAAGTTCGTTTGCTTGAATGTATTGAGGGTTGGGGTGCATGATATCGCTAATCTTGGTATTGTCGATATTGATACCACTTTCAAAAGCACGCCGTAAGTCACCATCTGTAAAAACACCAACGGCTTTATTAGCATCCACAATTGCGGTCATTCCCAAGCCCTTGCGAGACATTTCCAGTAGCGCATCTTTTAAGCTGGCGTTCAGGGCAACTTTAGGAATGTTTGTACCTTGTCGCATGATATCTTTTACGTTGATGAGTAACTTTCGACCAATACTTCCACCTGGGTGAGAACGAGCAAAATCTTCTGCGGAGAATCCACGTTGATTAAGTACGGCTAAAGCTAATGCATCACCTAAAGCTAATGATGCTGTTGTGCTTGCAGTTGGTGCTAATCCCAGTGGGCATGCCTCTTCTGCAACGGCAGCATCTAGATGGATGTCGGCTTGGTGAGCTAATGTTGAATTTGGATTGCCTGTAATGCTAATTAGTTTTGCACCCATACGTTTTAGTACGGGCAGTATTGTGAGAATTTCATCACTTTCACCAGAATTGGAAAGTGTAATCACAACATCATCTTTTGTAATCATGCCAACGTCGCCGTGGCTAGCTTCTGCCGGGTGCATAAAAAAAGCTGGCGTGCCGGTACTTGCAAGTGTTGCTGCAATTTTGTTAGCAATATGACCAGATTTGCCAATACCACTCACCACAACACGACCCGGGCATTGTAAAATAAGGGTAACAGCACGAGTGAAATTCTCATCAAGTCTATGAGCAAGAGCTTCTACCGCTGCCGCCTCAATTAAAAGCACCTCTTTTGCAAGTGCAATTGGCGTTTTAATGGCGTTAGTTTTTTGTAATGATGATTTTTCCATACATGCCAAGTATAAAAGGGAATGTCTCACGAATAAAGGATAGAAATGCAATTAAAGCCTACTTTTCGCATAGTCGGCATAAAAATTGCATGATTTAATTCAAAATGCACGATACCCTTCCAGTCATATTGGCTTTACTCACTAGTGCAGTGCTTGCCGTTGCCCTTTTTAGGGTGTTGCGTTTGCCTGCCATGTTGGCTTATTTTTTGGTTGGCCTGCTGATTGGTCCTAATAGTTTTGGACTGATTGACGACACTGAATCAACCAGCCAGTTAGCTGAGTTCGGTGTTGTTTTCTTAATGTTTAGCATTGGTTTGGAATTTAGCTTAGCCCAGCTATACGCAATGCGACGTATTGTGCTTGGTTTAGGTGGCTTGCAAGTCATTATTACCATGGTTGTGGTAATGATGGTCTCTGTCAGTCTTGGGTTGAGCTGGGAGACTTCGCTTGTCGTTGCAGGCGCCATTGCAATGTCCTCAACAGCAATTGTTTCAAAAATGTTGGTTGAGCGATTGGATTTAAACTCTCGTCATGGCCGCCTAGCTATCGGCGTTTTGTTATTTCAAGATATTGCCGTAGTTCCTCTACTTGTTTTAATTCCTACAATAGCAACACCCGCTGAGTCACTCACTTACTTAATTGGCGTCGCTCTTATTAAAGCAGCTGTGTTGTTGGGCTTATTGTTTGTTTTTGGTAAAAACATCATGAATCGTTGGTTTGGCATTGTCGCCAGACAAAGATCTCGTGAGCTATTTGTGATGAACGTATTGATGGTAACGCTGTTATTAGCTTTCGTTACCAAAATGGCAGGCTTGTCTTATGCCTTAGGAGCATTTATCGCTGGCATGTTGATTTCTGAAACTCGATTCCGTTATCAGGTTGAGTCAGATATTGCATCGTTCCGCGATATTTTGATGGGGCTTTTCTTTATCACTATTGGAATGTTGTTGGACGTGCGTGAATTGATTGCGCATTTGCCAATTGTGACTTTAGTTGTGATTGGGATGATTCTTTTTAAATCTCTAGTGATTGCCGTCCTAGCAAGAGCTTTTAAGTATGAGCCTGGAGTTGCAGTGCGTGCGGGCGTTACTTTAGCGCAGGCCGGTGAATTCTCTTTTGTGCTACTTTCACTTGGTAGCGAGCATCACATCATTAGTGGTGCGGTGTTACAAATTGTATTGGGAGCCTCACTCATTACCATGGTGATTGCACCTTTTATTATTCAACATAATTTAAAAATCGCGGAGTTCTTTGCGCGTAGTTATACCCGTAATCGTAAACATCAAATTGAAGATATTGCCCATGCTGGCGATCAGTTAAAAGACCACGTCATTATTTGTGGTTTCGGTCGAAGTGGTCAGTACTTAAGTCGTTTCTTAAAAGAAGAAAAGATCCCTTTTATTGCGCTTGATATTGA
>JBEIDM010000152.1:0-2512 GCA_040383445.1 Candidatus Methylopumilus sp.
CCCATGTCTGCATATAGTGCTTCAGCGCCAGTTACCGCCAAAACAACCGCACCCAATGCTACAAAAGCAATCCAGGGGCTGATTTGAAAAAAGTGAAATGCGTAAATTGGATTTAAAGCATGAAGAATGGCGGGGTATTGTGAAATACCATGAATGCCTAAGACGGTTAGTGTGCCAAACCAAGCAAGCATAATCGGACCAAAGAATGCGCCAACCAAAGCGGTGCCTTTGCTTTGTGCCCAAAATAATATAAATAATACGACCAATGTAACAGGAATAATGAGTGGGTGCAGAACGGGCGCAGCAACTTCAAAACCTTCTACAGCGGAAAGTACAGAAATGGCGGGTGTGATCATACCGTCAGCGTAAAACATGCAAGCACCCAAAATGCCTAGCAACATAATAGTATGCTGCATTTTCTTGTCGCCTTCCGCTTGGCGCGAAGCAAGTGCTAGTAAAGCCATAATACCGCCTTCGCCACGGTTATCGGCACGCATGATGAATGCGACATACTTCACTGACACCACCATGATTAAAGCCCACACAATCAGCGATAGAATTCCAAACATATTGGCTTCATTGAGTGGAACTGGATGTGTGCCAACAGAGAATACTTCTTTGATGGTGTAAAGAGGGCTGGTGCCGATATCACCAAAAACAACGCCTAATGCGGCTAAGGTTAATGCAGAAAGCTTTGTTTTATTGCCAGAAGTGGGTGACATTAAAAAAACGACTTTGAAATAATTAAGAACGCTATTATCAAACAAGTTAAGCGCTAAACCAATAGCAGAATGATAAAAGCTTCTAATCCTGATTAAATTAAGACTCAGTCTTATTTACCGTGACATCAGCAGAACCAATACCAAAGGTAAGTTTTATATCGTCGCCAACGGATAATTGATGGGCGCTATTGATGATTTGTCCTTGCTTGTTTTCGGCAAAAGCATAGCCTCTTGTGAGAACAGCATTTGGATTGAGATGCTGTAGATTTTGGTTTAGCTGATGCAGACTGTTTTGTTTGTTTTGTAATTGTTTTTGTATTGCCATGCTTAGACGGTAAGCAATTTGACTGATTTGCTGTTTTTGGTGCTCTACTTGCTGAACTGGAGAGATGAGACGTTTTGCTAAATAATCCAGCATTTGTCCTCTTTGGCTCAGCAATGTTTGAATGTTTTTGTTAAATTGTTCTGAAAGTTGATTCAATTTTGCGAGCAACATGGCGCGTGAAGGTGAAACTAATTCCGCAGCGGCGGTTGGAGTTGCAGCACGAACGTCAGCAACAAAGTCACAAATTGTGAAATCAGTTTCGTGGCCTACACCGCTAACAGTTGGGATGCGGCAATTAGCAATTGCGTGAGCGACGACTTCTTCGTTGAATTGCCACAAATCTTCCATGCTGCCACCACCTCGGCAAATGATGAGTACATTACATTCCCCTCTTTCACTGGCTAAATTGATTGCGTTTGCAATTTGGTTGGCTGCGCCTTTGCCTTGAACAGGGGTGGGGTAAATGATGACTGGAATTCCTGGCATGCGGCGTTTAAGCGTTGTTAATACATCGTGAAGCGCCGCAGCATCTGGTGATGTCACAATACCGATCTGTTGTGGATGACTAGGCAGTGATTGCTTGAAGGTGGGATCAAATAATCCTTGCGCTTGTAATTTTGCTTTGAGCTTTTCAAATGCTTCAAATAGTGCACCTAGGCCGGCGCGTTGTAAGAATTCGATCGTCAGCTGAAAGTCGCCTCGAGCTTCATATAGGGTTGCAACTGCACGTGCTTCAACTTTGTCACCTTCTTTAGGCGTCCAATCTAAATAGCTATTGCGGCCTCGAAACATGACGCAGCGCACTTGGGCGCTATTGTCTTTTAGTGAAAAGTACCAATGGCCAGAAGCTGCGCGGGTAAGATTAGAAATTTCGCCGCCAATCCAAAATAGAGGGAAACTTTGCTCTAATACTTCACGTGCCATGCGATTCAGATCGCTGACGCTTAAAATACGAGGGGCTGAGCCTGATTCCGCTGTTTCTGTCTCTATCATTAGTTAAATATCCGTTACAATCTAGGCTAAATTCAATACGTCTTATTATACGTCTTACATAAAGGTTTTTAAGGTTGATTAATATGCTTAATAATTTATTAGCAACGCGTTTGGCTTACTGGCTTGGCTTCGTCGTGAGTTTTGTTTTGGTTGCACTGGCTTTGGTCATTCAAACGCGATATCAACTAGAGCCTTGTCCGCTTTGCATTTCTCAACGTATTGTATTTATGGTGATAGGGGCTTTATTCCTATTTGCTGCTATTCAAAACTCATCTAAGGTATTTTTTGTTAAAGCCTATGCTTTATTACAAATCTTGGCTGCATTAAGCGGTGCTGGCGTGGCGATCCGCCACTGGTGGTTGCAAGTGCACAAGGACGAAATGTTAGTCGATTGTGGTGTGGGATTTGATTATATGTTCGAGAACTTTCCCTTACAAAAAGCCCTTACCTTGGTATTTAAGGGAACGGGTGA
>JBEIDM010000153.1:0-2487 GCA_040383445.1 Candidatus Methylopumilus sp.
ATATGAAAATGTCATGCTAAATACGCAAGGAGACGCACCCAGCATGACAATCCCAAACTACAACTTACTAAGGCTTAAAGCGCCTTAAATTAGATCTTACCTACTAGATCCAATGATGGTGTCAATGTTGCTTCACCTGGTGTCCATGAAGCTGGGCAAGCTTCGTTAGGATGTGCAGCAACGTATTGAGCAGCTTGTGCTTTACGTAACAAATCAGCAGCTGAACGGCCAATACCTAGATCGTTGATTTCAGCAGCTTTGATCACACCTTCTGGGTTGATGATGAATGTACCGCGCAATGCCAAACCTTCTTCTTCAATCATCACATCAAAGTTACGTGAAATTGTGCCTGTTGGGTCAGCAAGCATTGGGTATTTAATTTTCTTGATAGTGTCAGAAGCATCAGCCCAAGCTTTGTGTGTGAAATGTGTGTCTGTTGAAACTGAGTAGATCTCTAGACCAATTTTTTGGAATTCAGCATGCATATCAGCTAAATCGCCTAGTTCTGTTGGACAAACAAATGTGAAGTCAGCTGGGTAAAATACAAATGCTGACCATTTGCCTTTTAGTGTTGCTTCAGTCACTTCTACGAATTTACCATTGTGAAAAGCTTGTGCTTTAAATGGCTTGATGGTTGTATTAACTAATGACATATTGCCTCCTAATTACTGGTTAATAAAATTACTGCTTGGTTAAAACTAAAGTTACTTAATAATTTTCGCTCAATGATTCTGCGAGTGAATGCATTCTAGAGGGTCTATTTCAACAAGTAAAATCAATTGTTTTAATTGTTACGATAAACAAAATTAATTGAACCTAATATAAAAAAACGCGCTTTTGATTTAAACCCTGATTTAAGTTTAAACCTACTAACGCGTCATTGATATGACAAAAAATCAAAGACTAAGCGATTGCTTATTTTTCCATGCGGCGTAATAGTTTTTCGAAGTTTTGCATTGATTGTAAATGCGCATTCACACGCTGCAAATATCCAGTGCGTTGCATATCCGCAATGACCGCATCATATAAAGCCGCTAGCTTTTCTTCATTAATCCCAAACATACCTTTAATGGTTAATGGCTGCTGAGCATTTGCTACATTAATATTGGCCGTCAGATCATGGAATAAACCATGATTAGCTAAAAAGTTACAAAACTCGGTAGTCAATGCAATATCAGCCTGGTAGCTTTGTAAGAATTGCTGAATATTGTTCCAGTGCTCAGTTGGCTGCTCTTTAGAATCAAATAAAGCAACATAACCTTCAGAAGGTGTTTTGCTCACATAGTCGGCCTGCACGCAAACCAACAACTCATCATCTGCGCCAGCTTCACCATTTACAGTTGACATACAAAATGGATGTCTTCTGACATAAGCTGGCAAATAAGCATTTGTATCCCACAATACTTTTTGAGTGCTTTTCTTAGCGCCTGCTTCTATGGTTGTGAATAGATTGATGCCTTTTTCTAAGCCTGTCATTACCACAGGCATATATTGCTGAGCACCAGCAGGCTGAATAAACACAACAGGAAAACTAGACGAGGCAAGCATAAGCTCGCTAAAAGTGACTGGCAGTACTTCAGCACCCGAAACGAAAACAGGCACTTCACCATTCGGGTTTAAGCGCACGTAATCCTTACGTTTAAGCACTTCCAATCGGCCATATCCAAAAGGAGAGGTAATACGTTCTTGTCGCATTTTAAAGTCCTAAAAGTACTTTAATTAAATTTTTCAAGACAATAACAATAAGTGTTGTTTATGTATCTACCCAAACGGGTAGGTTCTTAGAAGAAAGATAGGATAAACCTGTGTTGTATTAGATTTCAATAAAATCTAATAGGAAATAAAATCGCCGAAAGTTTCATTACATCGCATGTGGGCTGACATTTAAAAAACTATTTATTATGGGCACGAACAATACGACCTTTTTCACGCTCCCAGTCACGCTCTTTCTCTGCTTCGCGTTTATCATATTGCTTCTTACCTTTGGCAAGTCCAATCTGAACCTTTACGCGACCATCTTTAAAATGTAAATCCAATGGAACCAAGGTGTAGCCGGCACGCTCAACCTTACCAATGAGTTTCGCAATTTCTTCTGAATGCAAAAGCAACTTACGTGTGCGAATCGCATCAGGACGAATGTGTGTTGAAGCTGCACCAAGCGGCGTCACATGGCAGCCAATCAAATACACTTCACCACGTTGAATAATGACGTAAGCTTCTTTGATGTTGGCACGATTATCACGAATTGCTTTCACTTCCCAACCTTCTAGGACGATGCCAGCTTCGTATTTCTCTTCGATGAAAAAATCGTGAAAGGCTTTTTTATTTTGGGCAATGCTCATCGCTACACAAAGGCTTAAATAGCTTAAAATAGGCATTTTACTCTAGTTTCTCTGCAAAACATAAACGTACCCTATGGTTAAAGTTGAAAAAACGTCTTAGTCCCCCACTCGGCTGAACAAATGTTCACCTTGGTTGATCGTGTTG
>JBEIDM010000154.1:0-2453 GCA_040383445.1 Candidatus Methylopumilus sp.
ATCGAAAGCCGCGGCTCCACTTAAAGTATCTTCAAGATCACCATCATCAAAACCAAAAGCGACATTGACCCTTTCAGATTGTCTATATCTTAAGAGCGTATAATCGTATCCAGCACCAATGACGAATTGGTTCTTTTTACCCATCCAATCTTGATTAAAGGTCATCTGCCCAGTTGCGCCATAGGTATCCTGAGTCGTTTTTGATCTATTCATAACAGAACCAGTCAGTTCTTCAGAATCAGGAGCAAGATTGTTTAAGCCTAGAAGTCCGTCATAGCGACCTCCTGGCTGACCTTCTTCATATTCCCACAAGTCGCCATTTCTTGTGTGGCGATTTGATTTACGGTAGTAAACGTTACCTGAGAGCATGGTGTCTTGGTTAAACCAATGTGAACCATTCAACGCTAGGAAGTGCGAATAATTATTCGTAAAGTCTGGGCGTGTATGAATCTGATCACGATCGCCTCTTAAAAGACTTTCAGGAGTAAAGCCGTTACCGATGAGATTGTTGTCTGAACCAATGTAAGTTAAATCTAATTTAGTGGTTTCATTTTGCCAGCCAATTTTTGAGAACAATTGATTAACATGGCTTGGTGAATGTTTACGCCAGCCATCTTCTGTGGTGTGTTGGTAACCAATGATGTAATCCACTGAGCCATCTTTAGACACCCCACCAAACTCAGCAAGTGAACGTTGACGACCCCATGAACCAGCTTCGTATTCAAGTGCTGCGCCTTGGTTATTACGACCGCTTTTCGTTTGAATAGCAATCGCACCACCTAGTGTATTTAAACCGAATAATGGATTTGAACCTGGCACCACTTGCATATTGCCAATCGCAAAGCTAGGAATTTTGTCCCAAAGCGTTACATCCCCAAATGGCTCGTTAACACGCACACCATCGATGTATGTTGAAAGACCTTGTGAGTTACCTAATAGAGGTGATGATGAATAACCGCGGAAATTAATCTCTGGCTGCCATGGACTACCAGTCATATCAGTCACACTGACGCCTTGCATATTATTATTCATATAATCTGCAATCGATACGCCTGCTTGATTAGCAACACCCTTAGGGTCTGCAATCTGAATATTGGCAGGCACTCTATTTAAAGGTAAGCCAATACCTGGTAATGGTGTACCAGAATAAACAGTCACTGTGTCTGCTTTAATTGCTTTATCAGCAGCATAAACAGTTGAAGTTGCAGCAATGACGCCAACAACCGCCAGAAAAACTGGCTTTAATTTTGGGTTAAACATTAAGTTTCTCCGAGTAAAAATTCATTAAAAAGGCTGATATCTCTTTTACAAAGACCGAGTACGCCTTTATCACGGACGAAACTTTAACAAAGCCTTCACAATTAGGCACTAGGAAAACCTCCCGAATATTGCTACGCAATTTCCTTTTAAGTCTTACTGGCGCTATAGTTGCGGGGTATTCTTTACATCATTTTTTGGGCACCCTACTTTGACGCTTAAACTGCGCTTAAATCTGCTAATTACTGCACTGCTACTGCTTATCTTGTTTGCAGGGGCTTTTTTGTCGCTAAACAATGCTTTGCAAAACGCGCATGCAGAGGTGAAGTCAACTGAAAAGCTGGTGCTTTATCTGTTTGATACTGCAATTTTAAATAACGAAAAAATTGGCCAAAAAAAGATAGAGCGCAAAACTTTTAATCTGCAGCGCCTCAACCATATGCGCCACATTAAGATTGAATTGCTCGATATTAACGGCCAATTATTAGATAGTAACCAAGTAAGCACTAGTGCTATCAATCACGAAGCCCCTGCTTGGTTTGAAGCACTTGCCAACCGATTGACAAGCAAATGGGAGCCTTCTGTCAGAACACTTGAATTTGAGGGTAAAGAAATTGGACGTCTTATCATTACCCCTGACCCTACTTACGAATATGCTGAAAAATGGAAATACATGTCCGACTTATTTAAGTTGGTCTTGGTGTTTTTTGTGTTGGTGAATATCACGGTGATCTGGGCAGTGGCCCAGGCTTTAAAACCAACCGAAAAGATTTTGTTCGCACTGAATGAGTTAGAGGAAGGTGATTTAGATACGCGATTGCCTAGCTTTAAATTACCTGAGCTTGCCCGTATTGGTGAAAAATTCAACCGTATGATAGAGACCTTGCAGCGAAGTATTCAAAAAAACCATAAGCTCACGCAAGAACTGATTACCCTACAAGAACAAGAACGTAAAAGCTTGGCACGTGATTTACATGACGAATTTGGACAGTGCCTAACCGCCATTCATACCGATGCCAGCGTTGTACTTAAAGCTTCAGAGAAGAAATATCCTGAGCTTCAACAAAGTGCATTAGCGATTACTAAGCTTTCACGGCACTTAATTGATATGGTGAGTGGCTTACTACAAAAACTACGCCCAGGAATATTAGACGAGCTAGGGCTAGAAGCAGCGATTCAAGACACCGTTGAAACAT
>JBEIDM010000155.1:0-2450 GCA_040383445.1 Candidatus Methylopumilus sp.
CGTTAATCAATCCAGTACTGATGACTTACAAGTACTCGCCAAGCTCATTGATTCGCAAATGCAAACTGAACAGCCACCAGTCGCGATTGGTGAAATCGGTCTAGATTTCTTCATCGATGGCTTTGATAAAGCCAAACAAGAGTTTTTCTTCGTTGAACAATTGAAGCTAGCAAAACAATTTGAGCTGCCGGTGATATTGCATGTTAGAAAATCGATAGATGATATTTTGAAGCATTTAAGACAACATCGTGTGACCGGCGGCATTGCTCACGCATTTAATGGAAGCTTGCAGCAAGCCGAACAATTCATTGAACTTGGTTTTAAGTTAGGATTTGGTGGAGCACTCACCTATACACGAGCACTTAAAATTCGTGAGCTGGTTTCTACCCTTCCTTTAGAAGCCATCGTTCTTGAAACAGATGCCCCTGATATTCCTCCAGAATGGCTAGAAAAATCAGAAAAAAACAGCCCAAAACAAGTGGTAAAAATTGCAGAAGAAATCGCCCTTCTACGCCGCATTCCATGTGCGCAAGTAGCTGAAATTACTACGAAGAATTCTTTGCAAATTTTACCAAAAATGGCCAAGTTATTCACACGACCTCAAGTACTACATTAAGATTTGTAAAAATTTGTTAATAATCCAATGACATACTATAAGCAATTGATTTTATTATAAAAAATAACAGGTTAAAATTTAAGCGTTTTAAAAAAAGCTATACAGAACCATAAGTTACATTTTTAAGTCACAGCTATCCACAGTTTTATCCACAGTTTTTGTGGATAGGATTTAGGTGTTTTTAAGGCCTGAAAAATTGCAAGAAATAAATGTAAAAAAATACAAAATAAATCGAGAAAAAACCCTTGAAAATTGACGAAAAATATTATCGAACGATCCGAGCCTTTTCCGGTGCGGCTTCATCCAAAAATGCCTCATTTTGGGGCGTGGAAATTATCGATCAAACGAAATTGCCTCATCGCTTTGAACTGTTTCAGCTCAACACATTAGCCGAAATGATCACTGCGATTAAGACCATGCAAGTAAGAGGTGCGCCTTTAATTGGTGCCGCCGCCGCTTATGGAATGGCATTAGCGGTGCAAGAAAATGCTGATGATGGTCACCTAACAAAAGCTGCAGAATTGCTTTTAGATAGCCGCCCAACCGCGGTTAATTTGCGCTGGGCGGTCAATCGCATGCTAAATCATCTCACTCCCTTATCCATCGAATCACGCTGCAAAGCGGCATGGGATGAAGCTGCTTTAATTTGCGATAAAGACGTCAAGCTCAACCATCAAATTGGCCAGCATGGCTTGACCTTAATTCAAACAGCGGCAAGTCAAAAGCAAACCCCAACTTTTAACATCCTCACGCACTGCAATGCAGGCTGGCTAGCTACTGTAGATTGGGGAACCGCCCTTGCACCAATTTATGCTGCGCATGATGCGGGGATGAATATTCATGTGTGGGTGGATGAAACACGCCCTCGTAACCAAGGCGCTAGCCTTACTGCTTGGGAGCTAGGCAAGCATGGCGTGCCACATACGGTGATTAGCGATAATGCAGGCGGTCATTTAATGCAACACGGCCAAGTTGATATGGTGATTGTTGGCGCAGACCGTGTGACCAGCACTGGGGATGTTTGCAACAAGATAGGCACTTATTTGAAAGCGCTAGCGGCTTTTGATAATCAAGTGCCATTTTATGCAGCAGTGCCCTCTCCGACTATTGATTGGAACATACAAGATGGGCTGAGTGACATTGAAATTGAAATGCGTGATGGTGATGAGGTCTCTTATATTTCAGGACTGACGGCTCAAGGTGAAATAGAAACGATACGCGTCACCCCTGAACATAGCATCGCCATCAATCCGGCATTTGATGTGACCCCAGCAAAGTTAGTCACGGGCATCATCACCGAACGTGGTGTTTGCGCAGCCAATGCCCTGAAATCTCTATTTAAGGACTAAGTGAATGCGTGCAGAACTATTAGCGATTGCCCAACAACTTGCAGCACTTGGCCTGAATAAAGGCACTTCGGGTAATGTCAGCGTCAGACATGAAGATGGCTTCTTGATTACACCATCTGGAATGGACGTTGCAGAGATGCAAACAAGCAGCATGGTCATTATGTCTATGGATGGCACCCCCCAAAGTGCAGGCAAACCTTCAAGCGAGTGGCGTTTTCATCGTGACATTTACCAAGCAAAACCTCATGTGGGTGCTGTAGTTCACACCCATTCAATGTTTGCCACCACCCTTGCCTGCCTTCAGAAAGATATTCCACCATTTCACTACATGATTGCAATGGCTGGCGGCGATAACATTCCTTGTGCACCTTATGCGCTATTTGTCACTCAAGCACTATCAGAGGGCGCCATAGCAGCCTTAAAAGAACTTAAAGCCTGCCTATTAGCAAATCATGGCATGATAGCCATAGGTAGAGATTTAAAAC
>JBEIDM010000156.1:0-2399 GCA_040383445.1 Candidatus Methylopumilus sp.
ATCAGGTGCAGACTCAATAAAGCCCAATAATTTAAGCCTTGCAACCAGTGCTGTCACAGCATTTTTAGACTTAAAGCCTAATAAATCTGCAATTGCGGCGTAAGACGGCAAAATTTTATGATCGGCATAATAATCTTGCAGCGCGCCTAAATATTCTTGATCGTTTCCCATAGACAATAAGATACTGTACGAACGTACACAGGTCAAGCTTTATGCTTCAAATAATGTTTAAGCAATAAAAAAAGGCCGCTTACGCGGCCTTTTTTCAAATCCAAGCACTAACTAAATAATGCCCAAGCTTTTTGCAAAGTACTCCAAATACCGTAGCTAATTGGAATCAGAACTGCGACCCAAGCAAACACAGCAAGCCAAGATCCTGAAGTATTTTTAACTTGCGATGCTTTGGTTGTTTTGGGAGCCGCTTGTTCATGTGCAATTTTCTTTTCAGCTGCCAATTCAGTATCCGTCATGAAATACTTATCAGCCACTGGGTGTACAAGTAAATTAGCAATAAAACCAATACCTAACATCGCAGCTAACACATAAAAAATTGGGCCATAGATTTGGTCAAATGGCACTTGTGCTTCCAAACGCATGTCATGCATGTAATTGACAATCACTGGCCCTAAAATGCCAGCGGTTGACCATGCAGTCAAAAGTCGCCCATGAATTGCGCCAACAAACTGCGTGCCAAACATATCTGCCAAGTAAGCAGGAATGGTTGCAAAGCCACCACCGTACATCGAGACAATGACACAAAGTGAAGCAACAAATATCGCCATAGACTTCATACCAGCACCCCAAGCAGCTACTGCATAAAGTAGCGCGCCAAGCACAAAGAAAATGAAGTACGTTTGTTTACGCCCAAGTTTGTCAGACGAACTTGCCCAAGCAATTCGACCAAAAATATTAAGTAATGAAATTAAACCCACAAAACCAGCAGCAACAGCAGCTGCAGATGCGGTTAACAAATCATCTTTTTTAATATCAGCAAAACCCAATTCAGGCTGGTTGATCAAAATACCACCGAAGGTTTCTTGCAACATAGGCGCAGCAGCACCAATGATGCCGATACTGGCTGAAACGTTCATGCACAATACCAACCAAAGCAACCAGAACTGTGGCGTTTTATGTGCATTTTTAAGATGCACATGCTTTGTCGCAATCATGCCATGGTTAGCTTTAGGTGCTGGCGCTTTCCATCCAGCAGGCTGCCAACCTGATGGTGGTACACGATATCCTAATGAACCACACAACATAAAGACTGCGTAAATCAGAGCCAACACAACAAAGGTTTGCCATACACCCGGTGCTGATGGTGTTGCAAAGTGTGTCATCAATTTTGTAGCGATAGGAGAACCGACTAAAGCACCACCTCCAAAACCCATAATCGCCAAGCCTGTTGCCATACCGCGTTTATCGGGGAACCACTTAATTAAAGTTGAAACTGGTGAGATATACCCTAAACCCAATCCTACACCACCAATCACCCCTGAGCCCAACCACATCATCCATAGCTGATGGGTATAAAC
Source organism: Candidatus Methylopumilus sp. (assembly GCA_040383445.1). GTDB lineage: Bacteria > Pseudomonadota > Gammaproteobacteria > Burkholderiales > Methylophilaceae > Methylopumilus_A. Next base: position 1,533 of record JBEIDM010000156.1, read on the forward strand.
ACCAAATGCTGAAATTAATAAGCCGCCTGCCCAACATAAGGTTGCAACAGAGCCTGCTTTACGTGGGCCCGCACGCTCTAACCATCCGCCCCATAGGGCAGCCGAACAGCCAAGCAAAACGAAAAACAAGGTATACATCCAACCCAAGTCAAATTGGGTCCAGTTACAATCCGTTGCAAACAATGCACGTCCAGTACCACTCAGCTTTTCAATAAATGTAGATGCTCCAGCAGCGCAAGCTGCCAAAGGTTTACCATCTTGACCCATTAAAGCATTACCTAACGGCTTCCAAAAAACTGAAAAACCGTAAGCCATACCAATACATAAATGCACTGCCAAAGCTGCGGGAGGGATTAACCAACGGTTATAACTTGTTGGCGCAATAATCCTCTCTTTAGAAAAAAAACCTGCCATGTGATTACCCCTCAAGAATTATTTTTATTCAGCGTTTCACTGATTTTTATTGAGCATATTGAATATGCCACTTGAATCAAACTATATATCGAGTACGGAGGTTTTGCTAGAAGAAAAAAGGAAAAGAAATGAATTTGAAACGTAGCGAAACTATAATGAGAAAAGGGTTTAAAGTGATCGCCTAGCTTTATTAATTGATACATCTTTGGATTTGCGCTTAATAATTTCAGGCTCAACAATTTCAACTCTTACAGCCATACGCTGACGCTCCATAATCTTAAGTTGAAGAGCCTCTAACTCTTCTAAAGACAATTGATTATCTGCATTCAAATCAACATTGTTAAAGTGACGGACAATTTGAGGCATGCCTTCAGCGGCCTCCTCACGTGAAATGCTACCGTCGTCATTTTTATCAATTTGCGTAAAACGTTCTTGCAAGCGCTTATGCATCAC
>JBEIDM010000157.1:0-2352 GCA_040383445.1 Candidatus Methylopumilus sp.
AAAATAGAAGTACAACTAGAGGAGATAAGTATGTCAAAAGTAACAGCATTATCTGTAAGTATCGCTTTACTCGGTGGTCTTTGGGCGTATCTAGCCTTAGGTCCGTTAGCCGGTTCTGTTTTGGTGTGGGTAGGTTTCATTGCTTGGGGTGCTTACTTCAACAATGGAGGCGACAATGCCGCATTACAAAAAACCATTGCAGGGATGATTTACGGTGCAGTTTTGGCCGGCATTGCTTTACATTTAGTTGGCGCTAATCCTTTGGGATTAGAAGGCGCTGTTGCTGCCGCAGTTTATATCGGCGTCACAGTATTTTTCTTAGTGATTGTTGCAGGTACTAACTTGTTATCATCTGTTCCAGCCAATGTTTATGGGTATGCAGCAACTGCAGGTTATGCACTTTCAACAAACAATGTTGCAGTAACATCAACGGATTTAACTAACCCAGTATTGTTGATCGGAGTGTCATCAGTAGTTGGCGCAGTGTTCGGCATGCTTTCTGGCAAATTAGCAGGCATGTTAGGTAAATAAGTCTTCAAGACTTTTACTCATAAAAAACCGCCTTCGGGCGGTTTTTTGTTTGAACGATTAGCCAATGACTATCTCGCCATGTCTGAGATTTTAAATCCATAGAATGTGCCAAACTCGCCTTCGGTTTCGTTATACACAAAGAACAATCCACTAGAATAACCTAAGCCTGCAATATGATTTTGTGAGCGAAGTTTTAAATGACTAGGTAAAGCACTTTTAGCGACAAACTGACCTTTAATATCAAATACTAAAACTGCTTTGTGGTCGATATCTAAAATCGCTAATTCCTCACCTTTCACCCCTGTGTAAGCAACATGGTAGTCAGCGATTTCATCAAACTGCACATTTGCAGCTTTTAGATCGAGTTTAATTTCTTCGATTTTTTCATCTTTGTTTAATTCAATGACCCATACCAAATTGCTACGGCCTTGTTTTGCAAAATAGCGCTTTTTTTCGTGGTCGTAAGTTGGGATGGTAGAAGCATCTCCAAATGCTGAATGGAAGCCGAAAACGTCTCTAGAGGTATCTTTTAGATTGCCCTTTTCATCTAAATCTAAAGCAAAAATACCAGTATTTGGGGAGAAGCCAGCATTGCTTGAGATGTTGTAAGTAATGGTCTCTAATTGTTTGCTATCTTGATTAAAATAAATAGAGCGATTGTCATAACCAGGCTTAGCCGAATGGATGTACTTGCCTTCCGCGTCGTAAACATGAATCTCAGATTTTGAAACAGGGGCTTCCATATCTCCGGGCATCGGAGCTAAACCGCCATCTGCAACATAATAACGGTCATGGATAGGGATGTAAGCAATGGACATTGGCTTAGATGTTGGTTTTTTTGCCATGGCAATTTTAATTGCAGTACTGGCCTCCGGAATAACGGCGGCGTGAGTATTAAGCGCAAAACTAAAGCCAAAAGTGCTCAGTAAAATAATAGATAAAATTTTCATAATGTTCATCTCGTTCAATAGTGCATTCTAAAGGATAGGCATTTTAAATGCTGATGAGTTCAAAATTAACGGTCACGTTCGATCAGCATGGCATCACCATAGCTAAAGAAGCGATACTTTTGAGCAATGGCATGTTGGTAAGCCTGTTGAATATGCTCTAAGCCAGCAAATGCAGACACTAGCATCAGCAAGGTGCTTTTCGGTAAATGAAAATTAGTGAGTATTCTTTCAACTACTTTAAATTCGTACCCAGGCGTAATGAAAATATCGGTATCACCAGAGCCAGCCATCAGTTCGCCTGACCTAGCGGCACTCTCCAACGCACGCATTGAAGTGGTTCCAATCGCGGTGACTTTTTTGCCTTGGGCTTGTGTTGCCTTAATCAGAGCTACGGTCTCTTCTGGCACAGAATAAAGCTCGCTGTGCATTTTATGCTCGCTAATATTATCAACACGCACAGGCTGAAATGTACCTGCACCTACATGAAGCGTGACGTAAGCGATGTTCACGCCATGAACTTTTAAGCGCTCCAACATTGCCTCATCAAAATGCAAGCCGGCCGTTGGTGCTGCAACTGCACCTGGCTGTTCAGCGTAAACTGTTTGATAACGTTCATCATCGTGCGCATCTGCATCGTGTTCAATATAAGGTGGCAATGGCAGACTGCCGTATTGATCGAGTAAATCGAGTAAATCTCGATCACTTAAAATCTTAATTAAGAATAAATCGTCTTGCCGTTCAATCACTTCAGCTTCAAATGCATCAGCAAATAAAAGCTTGCTGCCCGGCTTAGGTGAACGTGATGATTTAATATGTGCAAGCGCATGTTGCGGATCAATCACACGTTCAATCAGCGCTTCAATCTGCCCAC
>JBEIDM010000158.1:0-2293 GCA_040383445.1 Candidatus Methylopumilus sp.
CGACTTTATGACCGAAATTACCATCCCTGAATATGAATACACATTAACAGCCATGCGTGCCCAAGGCGCTGGTGGGCAAAATGTGAATAAAGTATCGAGCGCGATTCATTTGCGTTTTGATATTCGGGCATCGTTTTTAAATGACGGACACAAAGCGCGCTTGCTTGCATTGCGTGATTCTCGTGTGACTGCAGAGGGCGTCATTATTATCAAGGCGCAGCAATTTCGTAGCCAAGAATTAAATAAGCAGGATGCCATTGCACGCTTGCATGCGCTGGTGAATAGCGTGGCGGCACCACCCTTAATTCGTCGTGCAATACGTCCAACCTTAGGCTCCAAAAAACGTCGCTTAGAAACAAAAACACAGCGCGGTCAAATCAAAGCGAACCGAGGCAAGCTGGCTTATGGCAAAATGGGCGCTGATAATTGATCTAGGCCTTACGGAATTCCTTGTTTTATGCAAATCCTCGCTATTGATACCTCCACTGAATATTTGTCACTCGCTTTATGGCTAGATGGCCGTGTATTGACGCGTGATATTCATGCGGGCCAAAGCCACTCCCAACAAATCTTACCGACCTTGCGTGAGTTACTTAATGAAGCTAAGTTGGATTTAGAAGCCTTGGATGGCATCGCTTTTGGTGCAGGCCCAGGTTCGTTTACAGGTTTGCGTATTGCTTGCGGCGTAACACAAGGTCTAGCATTTGGCGCGAGCTTGCCAGTGGTTGAAGTGAGCACTCTCCAAGCACTGGCACAACAGAGTGGTGCTAACAAAGTGATTGCTTGTTTAGATGCGCGCATGGGCGAGATTTACTATGCCGCTTATGAGAAAAAAGATGATGCATGGCTTGAGGTCATTGCGCCTGCTTTATTTAAACCAGAACAAGCGCCAGCGCTACAAGGTAATGACTGGGTTGGTGTTGGTACTGGTTGGTTAGCTTATCCAGAAGTGTTGAATCAAGTGTATCAGGATCATTTACTTGAGCTACCTAAACTAGATCACAGTTCACATCCAACAGCGACCGCCATTGCTGAAATCGCTTTGCCAGTATTTAAGTCAGGCCAAGCTAAAGCAGCGCATGAAGTCGCACCGATTTATATTCGTAATAAAGTCGCTCTCAAAATGAGTGAGCGAGAAAATCGTTAGCATGAACGCGCAATTGAAACAGCCGAATATCAGCTTTCGAGAAATGCAATTGGATGATTTAGATGCCATCATTCAGATTGAGAAAGTGAATTTTCCTTTCCCGTGGACTATGGGTAATTTTAAAGACTCCATGACATCCGGGCACTACTGTGTTGTGCTAGAAATGGACGATACCATTATTGGCTATGCCATTTTGATGATGGTGCTCGATGAAGCGCATTTGCTGAACATTAGCGTTGCACCTAGCTGTAAAGGCAAAGGTTGGGGACGTCATTTGCTTAATCACATGATGCAAGTTGGGCAAGATAAAGGTGGTCTGAATATGTTTTTAGAAGTGCGGACTTCTAATACTTCTGCCATTACATTGTATGAAAGCATAGGCTTTAATGAAATGGGTTTACGTCCAGGATATTACCCTGCACACAATGGCCGTGAAGATGCTTTATTAATGGGAGTAGCACTATGAGTTTGACGCGTGAAGATATGTTGCGTGAATTAGAGTTACTCCCTGCTTGGCGCTTAAATGCGCCGTTGCCAAAGGCTGAGCTGACTCAAGCGGCTCCAATGCCAGAAACTGCTACTTCAATTGAAACAGTACCAGAACCTATAGAGCAAACAATCGCTGAGCCTTTAATTCAAGAGCCTCAGACAGAGCAAGCTCAAGTAGAAAAAACACCTGACGTCGCCAATATGGATTTGGCAACGCTCAATCAATACGTCATGGGTTCAGGCGATGTCAAAGCGGAGTGGTTGTTTATTGCAGATGCGCCGAGTACTGATGACTTGCAAGCTGGTCATCCATTTGCTGGCCAAGCAGGTCAGCTGCTCGATAAAATGCTCATCGCAATTCAGTTGCAACGCAGCAAGAATGTATTTCTGACTTACCTTTCACAAGCTAAATATTTAAATCGTCAAATTGAACTCATACAACCAAAGTTGATTTTTGCATTTGGTGAAATTGCTGCCCAAACACTGACGCAATCAAAAGCGCCACTCGATGAATTACGTGGCAAAGTGCATGATTATCAAGGTGTCGCTTTAGTGGTCAGTTACCCACCTGCACACTTGCTGACACATACCCAAGATAAAGCCAAAGCTTGGGCGGATTTGTGTTTGGCAAAAGCCACCTTGGGGAACCTTGCCGTC
>JBEIDM010000159.1:0-2285 GCA_040383445.1 Candidatus Methylopumilus sp.
AGTGAGTTTCAGATTAATCAGGATTCGGAAATTAATATCCAATTTAATTATTAATGGAAATTTTACGCTACCCAATGACCTGATTTTCCGCCTTGTTTTTCAAGTAATTTGATTTCATTGATGATCATGCCGCGATCGACGGCTTTCACCATGTCGTAAATAGTGAGCAATGCAACGCTGGTGGCAGTTAGCGCCTCCATTTCCACCCCAGTCTTTCCCGAACATTCTGCAATCACTTTGCATAAAATGCTGTTGTTTGCTTCTTTAATCTCAAATTCCACGCTGACCTTGCTTAAGCTAATCGGGTGGCATAAAGGAATTAAATCTGCAGTTCGTTTTGAAGCTTGAATGGCAGCAATTCTTGCAATGCCAAGTACATCGCCCTTTTTTGCATCGCCTTGCATAATTAATTTCAGAGTTGCGGGCAGCATTTGAATGCTGCCTTGCGCAATAGCAATACGTTTTGTATCAGATTTATTGCCAACATCGACCATGTGAGCTTGGCCTTGGCTATCAAAATGGGTGAGGGTGCTCATCTATCTTACTTTCTTCAATTTTTATTCAGCCAAATTTGATTTCTATCAGTGAACTTGGCACGTAATATCGTTATCATATCAATGATGAGGCTTGTTTATACTATTTTAATCCTGAGTATTTTTGTTCCCGGCGTTTGTGCAGACGAATTGCCTGAGCTTGGCGATATTTCGCAGACTATTCTTTCGCCACTTCAAGAAAAGAAAATAGCTGAACAAATCATGCGTGATGTCATGTCTAGCGATCAGGTGGTAACTGATCCTGAAATTCAAGACTATATCCAAAACGTAGGTATGCGCCTTGCTAGTAATGGGCCTGATAAAACCCAGTCCTTTAACTTCTTTGTTGTTCGTGATACCAGTATTAATGCTTTTGCGATGCCAGGCGGTGTGATTGGTGTGCATACAGGATTAATTATTGCAGCCAAAAATGAGTCGGAGTTAGCGGGTGTGTTGGGACATGAGATTGGTCACGTGGTACAGCATCACTTGGCGCGGATGTTGGCACAACAAAAAAATGACTCACTCATTAGTATGGCTGGCATGGCTTTAGCAGTATTAGCTTCGCGGGCTAACCCACAATTATCGATGGCTGCAATGACGGCATCTTCTGCCGGTGCAGTTCAAAAGCAACTGGATTACACGCGTATTCATGAGCGTGAGGCTGATCGTGTTGGTATTGATATACTAGAAAAGTCAGGGTTCGATACCAATGCCATGGCTGCTTTTTTTGAAACAATGCAAAAAGGGACTCGTTTTGTAGAGGGTAGTGCCCCAGCTTTTTTAAGAACACACCCTGTGACAGGTGAACGTATTGCCGATGTAAAAGCACGGGTTTCTCAAAGTCGCTTCCGTTTGTTGCCTTATTCACCAGAGTTCGATTATGTTCGGGCTAAAGTTCTAGCGAGCTTAAATACTCCATCGCAAGCGATTGCGATGTTTAAAGATAATTTAAAAGAAAAGCGTTATAGCAGCGAAACTGCACAACATTATGGTTTGGCAATTGCCATGATTAGGATTAATGATCTGACTGGCGCCAGTGAACAGCTGGCGTGGTTAAAATCCAACGCACCCAAGCATGCTTTTTTTGCTATGTTGGCAGCCAATATAGAAGTTGCGCGTGATCATCCTGAGCAAGCAGATAAAGCTTATAAAGCAGGTCTAGCCACATATCCAAATCACCGTGGATTAATCCATGGTTATGCTGAACATCTTATTCGAATTCGTCAGTATGAGCCTGCCATTAAGTTTGTTTCTGAAAAGCTTATTTTGTTTCCAAACGACCCTGTGTTGTACGAGCTTAAATCTAAATCTTATGCTTTTTTAGGTAAGCGTTTATTAAGTCATCAAGCACAGGGTGAGGCATACTATTATCGTTACAATTTGCAAAGAGCTTTAGAGCAAATGGACTTGGCGGTACGTGCTAATGATGGAGATTTTTATCAGCAATCAATTGCTGAAGCGCGTTTGAATGAACTTCGAAAACAAATTGACGAACCTAAGAAAAGTGGTTGGTTTAATTAAACCAAATACAAAAGGATGTATATGCAACGTAGAGATTTTGTAAAAATGCTGTTTGCGGCAAGTGCACTTGCCTTGGTCCCTATTCGTGCCTTTGCCGCGATGTGGAATGCAACTGCTTTTGAATCTACAAAATTAAATTCAGCACTGACTGGGTTAGGCATTAGTGAGATTAAAGAGTCCAAACAAATCACAATCATTGCACCAGATAAAGCCGAAAACGGTGCTGTG
>JBEIDM010000160.1:0-2264 GCA_040383445.1 Candidatus Methylopumilus sp.
CCTTTTACTGCAAATGTTACTTTGCCATCAACTTTAGCGAATAAAGTATGGTCTTTACCCATGCCTACGTTCTCACCAGCATGCATACGCGTACCACGTTGACGAACAATAATACTGCCAGCTGAAACTACTTGCTCACCAAAGGCTTTTACGCCTAATCGTTGGGCTTGTGAGTCGCGACCGTTACGGGAACTCCCGCCTGCTTTCTTATGTGCCATTTTTTACTCCTTATTCAGCTGCTTTAGCTTTAGTAGCTTTAGCTTTTGCTGGTTTTGTTGAAGCGCCACCGAAATCACCAATTTGGATTTCTGTATAGCTTTGACGATGACCTTGTGTCTTACGGTAGTGCTTACGACGACGGAATTTGAAAATCATTACCTTGTCGCCACGGCCGTGTGATAACACTTTAGCTGTCACGCTTGCGCCAGCGATTAAAGGTGCACCAATAGTGACATTCTCACCGTCAGCCATCACTAACACTTGATCGATAGTAACGTCGCTACCGACATCACCAACTAATTTTTCCACCTTAAGCCTTAAGCCAGGGGTTACGCGGTACTGTTTACCGCCAGTCTTGATGACTGCATACATGATTGAGCCTCGTTTGCTACGCATTAAAATCAATCGCGCATTATACGTAAAATTCGGACTTAAGCAAACACAATCTCCAATTGAAATCAAAAAACTTACATCCAAAAACGTAGGAGTGGCTTTAATGGACGTAATTTAAAACACTAGGGGACTCTATGATAAAATTGCATCAAAATTTATCTGGTCTATTTCCGTGTCATTAGCACTTATACAATCTAGCATTACTGAAGACATGCGCGCTGTTGACGCGGTTATTCGAAAATCATTGCACTCAGAGGTTGTACTCATCAACCAAGTCGCAGACTACATTATCAATAGTGGGGGCAAGCGCTTACGACCAGCTCTTGTTTTACTGTCTGCCGGCGTATTTGGAAAAATCGAAACGCGCCATCACGAATTAGCAGCTGTCGTTGAGTTCATCCACACCGCCACTTTACTACATGACGACGTCGTAGATGAGTCCGCATTACGACGCGGTCGCGCAACTGCGAATACATTATTTGGCAATGCTGCCAGCGTCCTCGTAGGAGATTTCGTATATTCACGTGCCTTTCAAATGATGGTCGGTGTTCAGAATATGCGTGTCATGGATATTTTGGCAGAAGCCACCAACATTATCGCGGAGGGCGAAGTCCTGCAGCTCCTTAACATTAATGACGCAGATATTAGTGATGATGACTACCTACGTGTTATTCACTACAAAACGGCTAAATTATTTGAAGCTGCTACGCGTTTAGGCGCTGTTATTTGCCAAGCCTCTACTGAGGATGAAAACGCCATGGCAGAATATGGCATGCGCTTAGGCACGGCATTTCAACTCATCGACGATGTGTTGGACTTGAGTGGTAATAGCGAAGATATTGGGAAAAACTTGGGGGATGACATTGCAGAAGGTAAACCAACACTACCTTTACTCTACGCAATGCGTCATGGCGATGCAAAGCAAAGCCAATTAATTCGCCATGCTATTGAACAAGGTGGCCTAGAAGATTTTTCAGCCATCATACAAGCTGTAGAAGAAACCGGGGCTTTAGAATACGTTCGAAATATTGCCAAACAAGAAGCCGAGCTAGCATGTAAAGCAATTCAACACTTACCTTCCACCCCACAACACCAAGCACTTATTCAACTTGCAGAGTTTTCGGTAAGCCGTACTTTTTAATTGAATGTAATTGGTTCGCCGTCTTCAGCGTTAAAGTAACTAAGCTGCGCCCAATCGTTCTTACCATTGGTGAGCGTACCATCAAATAGTGCCTGACCATCCACATCAACCACCGCGTAGCCACTGTGATAAAGCGTCACTTCTGCTTGCTTACGACCTAAACGCATTGCGTAAGTGAGGTAGTGCTCATTCTCCTCTTCATCGAGAAGCTCCCAGTCATCATGACCTGTAAGCTGAGCCAGCCAGCCATTCAGATCCACTTCAACACGGCACACAATAGGCTTAGACCAAGCATTCAGCTGCTCATCCTCCAACAAGCTAGACTCGATTGAAGTTTCTACGCTCATATGTGTTACCTTTCAAAACAATTTATTTTTATTATATATTGGTGGCTACTTTTTACATTTCAATAGAGCAACATTTTTATCTTCTTGCTCACCCCTTCTTTCAGTGAGAATATGCTAAAACTTAACATCATGAATCAATAGAAATAAGATTATGTTCAAAATAA
>JBEIDM010000161.1:0-2207 GCA_040383445.1 Candidatus Methylopumilus sp.
TCCAAATGTTTGTTTAAGGTGCTTTGCAATAAGTGCATCGCGTTGAATGAATATTACGCCTGTCACCAAAATATACCCTATCAGTGTTCATGAATAAGCACTAAGGATTTTCATGAAGATTTAGCAGTGAATTCCAAGCTAGGTATTATTAAATGCGGTGCAGTTTAGCCGACCACGCTTTTAATTCTTTTTCCGCTGTTTTGTAATCTGGGTATATGCGTTCGACAATCGCCCAAAACTTTGCTGAGTGATTCATTTCTTTAAGATGCGCTAATTCATGCGCGACCACGTAATTAATAATATGGGGTGGTGCTTGTAATAATCGCCAGTTCAATCTGATTTCTTGTTTGCTATTGCAGCTGCCCCAGCGTGAGCGAGCGCTTGATAAAAATAGTGGTGGGGTAGTGACACCCAGTTTGGCTGAAAGTAGCGCTATACGCCTGCTAAAGTCGCTTAAGGCCTGTTTTTTGTACCACTGCAATACCTTCTTGGCGATAACGGTTTGGTTGCCGGTATTCGGAAGTGCAACTTCTAATAAACCCGGTTGATAATCAACCGCACGGCTAACTGTATCTGGACGTACTGAAAGGGTGATTTGATTGCCGAGTAGAAAGAGTTCGGCGCCATCTTGCCATTGCATGGTCTCTACTTGGTTAAGCTTTTGCGCGTGTAGCTTTTTGATGATCCAATCAAGCTTGCTCATGAGCATTTGTTCGAGCGTGCTTTGTGAAATGCGATTGGGGGCATGGACCACAAGGCCAGATTGATTGATTTTAAGACCGACGGTTCTTCGACTTCTACGCTCTAGAAGATAAGGGATGGTTTCACCATCGGGCAGTTTGAGATGATGCTCATTCATTTTTTTGAGCGAGGCCTTTAATTACAGGCCGCGTAATTTTGGCATTTCAGATTCAATCCAATCTTCTACCATCTGATTGAGTGCGTCAGGTTTTAGATTGGTGGCGTCTATCGGTTTACCTATGCTGACGGTAATCACGCCAGGAGTTTTGATGAATGAGTTTTTACGCCAGAACTCGCCTGCATTATGCGCGACTGGCACCACAGTAGCTTGCGTGTGCGAGGCTAGCCAAGCGCCACCAATATGATATTTACCTTTTTGGCCTGGCGTAATGCGCGTGCCTTCGGGGAAGATAACGACCCATAAGCCGCGTGCAAGCCTGTCTTTGCCTTGTGAGACTAATTGTTTGAGTGCTTCACGGCCTGCGCTACGATCAATCGCGATGGCTTTAAGTGCAGCAAATGCCCAGCCTAAAAATGGGATGAGTAAAAGGCTGCGTTTCATCACCCAAATTTGCGGTGGAAAGATGGTTTGAAAGGCGATGGTTTCCCATGCGGATTGATGCTTCGCTAACAGCACGCAAGAGTGATTGGGGATATTTTCTTTGCCAATGACGCGATAGCTTAAGCCGCATGTGAGCTTAAGCCAGAAGATGACGACATAAGCCCAGCTGCTGACAATGCGTGAATGTAAGACTGCTGGAAGCGGGAATAGCACAATGGCTAATATTGAGAATAATGGGGTAATAATTAACACACCGACATTAAATAAAATAGAGCGTAACAGTCTCATGTTGGCCTTATTGGAGGTTGCTAGCTAATAATGTGTTGAACGGCTTCTGCTAAATTCGCGAAAACCAAAGTGCCTTCTGGCAATCCACCTGCTGCCAATGTTTCTTCGCCTTTGCCAGTGCGCACGAGGATAGGTTGCATTCCGAGCACTGCGCCAGCTTGTAAGTCGCGAAGTGCGTCACCAACAATCGCTACGCCTTTTAAATCTTGACCAAAGCGTTTGCCTATCTCTTCCATCATGCCTGGCTTAGGCTTGCGGCAAGTACAGTTGTCATCGGCGGAATGTGGGCAATAAAATAGGGCGTCGATTCTGCCGCCCAATTGCGCTAAGGCTCTATGCATTTTGTCATGGATGGCATTGAGCGTGGCCATGTCGAATAAGCCACGACTAATTCCAGATTGATTGGTTGCCAATGCTACGCGATAGCCACTTTGATTGAGTAATGCAATCGCTTCTAAGCTACCCGGAATTGGAATCCACTCATTCGTGCTTTTGATGAAGTGGACAGAGTCATAATTAATGACGCCATCTCTATCTAGCACGACTAGTTTCATCGTTATGCCGCCAACTTAGACAAATCAGCTACGCGATTCATGGCTTGATGCAATGTGGCCAA
>JBEIDM010000162.1:0-2194 GCA_040383445.1 Candidatus Methylopumilus sp.
ACTACCAATCGGATGATGACCAAAGTCACGGCCTTGCATAATTTCATCTGCCGGCAGAATACCAATAATTAACTTGGAAGGAAAATGAGGGTCGGCTTGTTCTAAATAAAAATCCAAGGTATTTTTATCAAGCAATTTAATTTGCTTGATATTAGAAAACTCAGCAGATAATGGAGAGTCCTTAAGATCAAGTAACGATTGATAAGTGGCTTGGACATCAGATGCATCTAATTGAGCACCGTCATGAAAAATTCGCCCTGCCTTACCCAAACTAAAACGATATTGTGTTGGACTGATGATTTGCCAAGAAGCCAAATCTGGCTGAACCTGATAATGCTCGTCGAAAAGAACCAAGGCACGATAAAGCAAACGATTAACCCTTGCCGATGCTGCATCAGTGGCATAGCGTGGATCTAAATTAATAGGCGCCTGTGCAATGCCAAAGCGGATATCTTCACGAGCAACATTTGCATCTTGCTGATGGCAAGCCATGAGGCTTAACAAACAGAGCAAGAACAAATATTTTTTTAACATGTTGTTTGCTTAGCGCTCAAATAAAGCGATAGATTCAACATGTGAAGTATGTGGGAACATATTAATCACGCCAGCAGACACCAATCGGTAACCTTTTTCATTGACCAAAATACCTGCATCACGAGCCAAAGTTGCAGGATTACATGAAACATAAACCATGCGCTGAGGACCAAAAGAACCATCACTAGGTAATGCGCTGACTAAAGCCATCGCGCCATCACGAGGTGGATCAATCAGCCATTTATCAAACTCACCCAAGCCCTGCAAAATCTCAGAGGTCATATCAAATAAATTCGCTTCATCAAATTCAACTTGATCAGCCAAGCCATTTAAAGCAGCACTTTCTTTAGCTCGAGCCACCAGCGTAGCAAGCCCTTCCATGCCTAAAACACTGGCACCACTCCGTGCAATCGGCAAAGTAAAATTACCTAAACCACAGAAAAAATCAGCAATTCTTTCGCCCGTTTGCGCTGAAAGCATTTGCATCGCACGACGCAACATCACTTGATTGATATACGGATTAACCTGCGTAAACTCAGTTGGATTAAACGGATAAGTCAGATTGAATTCAGGTAAAGAGTAACTGAGGCTTGGCCCATCCAAAGGATAAAAAGGCTGTACTGTTTCCAGGCCTTTGGTTTGTGTCCAAACCTGGATTTGATATTCATCAGCGAATTGACGGAACAATGCTTCATCTTGGGATGTTAACGCTTCCATAATACGAAATACCAAGACAACCGCATGCTCACCCACAGCCACTTCAATTTGAGGAATAGCATCACGAACGCTCATTTGAACAATCATTTCTTGCAGTGGCGTAATCAAAGCAGAAATACGTGGAGGTAAAACTTCACAACCCTGAATATCCGCAACAAAGGGGGTCGATTTTTCATTAAAACCGACCAGCACACGGTCTTTTTTAGGAACATATTTAACGCGCAAACGAGCTTTATGCCTATACGCCCACGCAGGGCCGTATATAGGCGGCAACATACTCTCAGCTTTTACTTTACCAATGTGCCACAAATCATCTTCAAGTAAACGTTGTTTAGCCGCGACTTGCGCACCAAAATCAAGATGTTGCAATGCACAACCACCACACATCCCAAAATGTTTACATTTTGGTGTTACACGAAGATTAGATGGCTTTAGAACTTCCACAGTCTGAGCAAATTCATAACTACTTTTTACTCGCGTCGCCTGATATCTCACAGTTTCATTTGGCAATGCACCTTGAATAAAAATGACTTTACCTTCAACGTGAGCAACACCGCGACCTTCTTGGTCCAAGGATTCCACATGTGCTGTGACAATAGGATTTTCAGATTTAAATTTCTTACGAGATCTCATTAACAATACAATCTATTACATTGATTTAATATCAATATATTTTTAAAAAATTAAACTTTCCACGCTTGCATAAATTCTTGCCAATGCGGTGCACTATCAGCATTTAATGTGTCACGCACCAAGGCAATTTCTTGATCATAAGCAGCCTTACTTAACTGCCCACGCATCATTTGGAAGCGTAAATAAACCAAATAAGTATTTACAACATCAGTCTCACAATAATTGCGAATCGCTTCTATTTCTCCTTGCTGATAAGCATCCCAAACCTTGCTACCGTCCATTCCTAATTTACCCGGAAAACCACAAAGCT
>JBEIDM010000163.1:0-2191 GCA_040383445.1 Candidatus Methylopumilus sp.
CCCTTGTTATGGCAGCGAGTAACGCAAGTGTTGCACCGATTCGTCAATGGATTCCAACAGAAATTCGTATTCCAGTCTTTATTTTAATTATCGCGGCGTTGGTGACGATTATTGATTTATCCATGCATGCTTATTTACAAAGTCTACATGCAGTGTTGGGTATTTTTATTCCACTCATTGTGACTAATTGTATTGTGCTTGCCCGTGTTGAAGCCTTTGCAGCTAAAAATCCTGTTGCACCTTCTGCCCTCGATGGTTTTATGATGGGTTTTGGTTTGGCTCTGGTGTTGGCTGTGCTTGGCGGTGTTAGAGAAATATTAGGTAAAGGAACCTTATTTTCTGGAATGGATTTAGTTTTTGGCTCTTCAGCTAAAGCGATGGTTTTAAATATTATTCCTGATTACCATGGATTCTTATTGGCTATTTTGCCACCTGGTGCATTTATAGGTTTGGCTTGCTTAATTGCATATCGTAATTGGGTTGAGCAACGTAAGTCAGCTCGTTTAGTGAATGCCAGCCCTGCATTAGTCCATTAGTCTAGAATTAACTTTTATTTATGGCATCAAATGCTGAAAAGCGGTTCGAGATTTTTCGCAGATTAGCCATTGCCATTCCTGAGCCTAAAACTGAACTTCATCATAATAGTGTTTTTGAGTTATTAATCGCTGTTATTCTCTCCGCACAAGCCACCGATAAGGGCGTCAATATCGCTACTGCTAAGTTGTATCCAGTTGCTAATACGCCCTCAGCTATTTTGGCTTTAGGAGTTGAAGGGCTAGAGCATTACATCAAAACAATCGGTTTATACCATAGCAAAGCTAAAAACGTGATTGCCACTTGTGAGATTTTGGTTAATCGCTTTGATAGCGTTGTTCCCAATACACGTGAAGCGCTAGAAAGCTTACCTGGTGTAGGGCGTAAAACTGCTAATGTGATTTTAAATACAGCATTTGGTCAGCCAACCATTGCTGTCGATACGCATATTTTTAGGTTAGGTAATCGTATCGGATTAGCTAAAGGCAAAACGCCCTTAGAAGTCGAACTTAAATTAATGAAAGCCGTACCTAAAGAATTTATGCAGGATGCGCATCACTTATTAATTTTGCATGGCCGTTATATTTGTATTGCACGTCAGCCTAAATGTGGAGAGTGTGTGATTCGTGATTTATGCGAATTTAAAGGGAAGGCAGCTTAATTTCAATGGCACTATTTAATCCAAGTCGCGACCAAGTCAGGCAATTCTTTTTTGATACTTGGGCCAAGTACAAGCAAACACAAACGTTGACTGATCTAGAAGCGATTGCTTTGCAAGTGATACAAATGCATCCTGAATATCACACGGTATTAGATGCGCCAGAGCGTTTCATGGAGCAGGCTTACTTTCCTGAAATGGGTGAAACCAATCCTTTTTTGCATATGAGCTTGCATCTTTCCGTGCTTGAACAAATAGGCATTAATCAACCGATAGGCATTGCAAATACCTATGAAAGCCTTAAGTTAAAACATGGCAATGAAATGGATGCGCAGCATGATTTAATGGACTGTTTGGCTGAAACCATTTGGCAGGCACAGCGGGCCAGTCAGCCACCAGATAGTCAGGCTTATATCGCTTGTATGAATGCTAAAGCAGGTTTGGCTAAGTAGATTGGCTAGTTAAGTTTATTAATTAAGAAATGAGAATGTGAAATGACTTTAGAAATTAACCGTATTCATGACAACTTCTGTGCAACAGGCCAGATGACATTAGAAAGTCTCGCTGAAGCAGCTGATCTGGGCTTTAAAACCATTTTTAATTATCGCCCTGATGGTGAGGGTGGTGCAGAACAACCAACTAGTGCTGAGCTTAAAGCTAAAGCTGAACAATTGGGGTTGAACTACTTTCACATTCCTGTTGTTCCAGGCAATCTTCAGCCAGAGCAGGTGCAAACATTTATTGATCTTTATGCAAAGGCAGCTAAACCTGTTTTAGGTTTCTGTCGCGGGTGTACTCGTGCTGCAAAAGTATTTGAATTGGCAAATGTAGAGTCTGCTTAAAAACGTTTTATTTGTTTTTAAGTGATTCTGTTTTGTGTTCGCTGTCGAGTAAGCTGAAATAATTCGAAGGTTCTAAAACAGTGGGTACGGCAACATCAAGCATCTCAGGGTAATCTTTACTGTAATGCAAGCCACGGCTCTCGTGCCGTTCCATGGC
>JBEIDM010000164.1:0-2190 GCA_040383445.1 Candidatus Methylopumilus sp.
ACCATTTAATGCTTGACCAAGAATGCCAGAAACACCAGCAATGCGGCCATTGAATAAGATGAGGATTGCTGCTGCAATGCCAATCAATATGCCGCCAGCGAATGAAGCGTAAGGTGTGAAATGACTAAGATCGATATTCATGTTGTTCTAATCGTCAGTGTATGGAAAGCGAACGTGACCATAACGAACCACCAAGATCGCTAAGGCAATCAGAAGAATGGAGCCTGATAGGGCAAACATTCTAAAGGCATCCAACTCTTTAATATCAAGCACTAGGAATCGCGCTAAGGCAATAATGCCGATGTATAGCGGATAGCGTACCGGTAAGTTGCCTGAGCCTAAGTAATGGTTCAGCATGGACATGACTTCTAGGTACAAGAACAGCATGAGCAAGTCACCGACTGCGATTGCTCTTGTGTCCCAGATGTGCAGTATCTCTTGAGCAACGCCGTAAATCGTCGCTAATGCAATAATGATCAGGACGATTTGGCCGACTAGGCCTAATCCTCTTTGGGTGATTTTGGTGAATTGATTGGGGCTCATTTTTGTAATTCCTGCTTGAAATAGACCTTCATAAATTATACCTGAATGAAGTTGAATGACTGATTGAAGATGTTTTATTTATCGATGTCATAACTCGAAATTTTGTACCACAATGAGCGTTCGCTAATTTCAAGTAATTTCGCAGCCTTACTCTTATTTCCGTTGGTTTGTTTTAACGCATTTTCTATCATGCTTCGTTCAAGTTTTTCTGTTGCTTGCGGAATGGATAGCGTGAACGGTTCATTGCTTGATTGATCAGGTGATTGTTGATGCTGTGGAGATTGAATATCTGCAGGTAAGTGTTCAGTTTTAATGATATCTCCACGACAAACAATGGTTGCGCGTTCTAATATGTTTTCTAGTTCACGCACATTGCCAGGCCATTCGTAAGCGCTGAGTTTTTGCATGGCTTCAGTTTCAATACTGTAGCCTTTTTGACTTAAAAAGTGTTCGGTGAGCTGTGCAATATCGCCAGTACGGTCACGTAGTGGCGGCAAGTCTATGCGGAAAACGTTTATGCGGTAGTACAGGTCTTCCCTCAATAAGCCTTCACGAACTGCCTGCTGGGGATCTCGATTGGTTGCTGCAATCACCCGAATATCAACAGAAATAGGGCGGTGGCCGCCTAGTTTTTCGATTGTGTTCTCTTGTAGGGCGCGTAATAGCTTGGCCTGAAGCTTGATGGGCATTTCTGTAATTTCATCTAAAAACAGGGTGCCACCGTCTGCAAGTTCAAATTTACCCGTGCGGTCTTTAATTGCGCCAGTAAAAGCACCACGTTCATGACCAAATAATTCAGATTCCAGCATCTCACTAGGAATGGCTGCGCAGTTGACGGCAACAAATAAACCCTTTGATCGATTGGAAAGTCGATGGATAGACTGTGCTGCTAACTCTTTACCTGTGCCAGTTTCACCTACAAGCATGACAGTGGCTTTTTCAGGCGCCACTTGCTTAATTGCTTCATCCACCTTTTGCATGGCGCTTGATAGGCCGATTAAACTGGATTGTTGTTTTTCAATTTCATGTCTTAAGAATTTATTCTCAATTTTAAGTCTCGATACATCTAGCGCCCTTGTCATGGCCATTTCTAGTGTTTCAAGGTCAAAAGGGCGGAGGATATAGTCTGAAGCGCCAAGTTTCATGGCGTTTACTGCTGATTCAATTTCACCATGCGCAGTCACAATAATCACTGGTGTATCAATTTCAGAGTCACGCATTCCTGACAATAAGCCTAGTCCATCCATGCCCGGCATATGCAAATCGCTCACAACCAAATCAGCGCCTTCTTTTTGAAGAATGTCTAATGCTTCTCGACCATTTGAGGCCACAATCGCTTGATATCCTGCTTGCTTAAGCATAATTTCCAATAGGCGACGCATATTAGGTTCGTCGTCAACAGCGAGTATTCTTTTAACTTTATTCATGCTTTTTTGTTTGGCTCGATAATGAGGTTTTGATTGGTAGGCGTATTGTAAATAAGGCGCCGCCTAAATGGCCATTTTTTGCACTGATTGTGCCATGGTGGGCTTCAATAATTTGTCTTACAACAGCGAGTCCTAGCCCTATACCACCGGTACGTTTACTAAAGAAGGGGTCAAATACTCGCTCTTGAAATTCGAGTGGAATTCCAGGTCCACTATCGGC
>JBEIDM010000165.1:0-2076 GCA_040383445.1 Candidatus Methylopumilus sp.
GGTAGCATCGCCGTCATTGGTGGCGATAAAGGCATGACAGGTGCCGCTTTAATGGCTGCTCGTGCCGCACTTCTTACTGGCTCAGGTCGAACTTACTTAAGCTTTTTAGATGAGCAAGCCCCTAGCGTGGATATGCAACACCCAGAAATCATGGTGCGCAGCCCAAATGAATTAAGCCAACTCAAACAACTAGATTGCGTCGTAATTGGCCCCGGCTTAGGATTATCGAAAGCGGCTTTAACCTTACTTGAGTTTTGGCTCGCTCAAGAAACCAAATTACTGATTGATGCAGATGCGCTTAACCTGATTGCCGAGCATGAAGGACTATCAAACGCACTCAAAAAACGACAAGCAGAAACAGTCATCACACCGCACCCAGGCGAAGCAAGCAGATTATTGAAACACGCCATCGAACTCGATCAACGTATTGAAAGTGCACTCGGATTAGCAAAAAGCTTACACGTCACCTGCGTACTTAAAGGTGCGAAATCCGTCATAGCCCATCACGATGGACGCCACTTTATTAACACTACAGGCAACGCAGGACTCGCTAGCGGCGGTACAGGTGATGTACTCAGTGGCATCATCGGCAGCTTAATGGCGCAAGGTTTAAACGGCTTAGACGCAGCCAGCGCTGGCGTTTATATTCATGGTGCAGCGGCTGACGCCTTAGTGGCCTCAGGCCTGGACCAATAGGCTTAACTGCCTCTGAAGTTGCTTTAGCAGCACGCAACATCATTAACCAACTCAATCTTACTCGTGCTTAGTGATGTCTAATCTAGAACAAGATTTAAGCATGATGAAAATAGCCATGGATTTGGCACAAGAGGCGGCAGCGGCTGGCGAAGTGCCAGTTGGTGCGATTGTTGTCAAAGACGGGCAGATTATTGGCCGCGGCAGCAATGCGCCGATTGGATCACATGACCCAAGCGCCCATGCAGAAATTCAAGCCTTACGTGACGCCGCCAAAAATATAGGTAATTATCGATTAGTAGATTGCACCTTATACGTCACGCTCGAACCTTGTACGATGTGCACAGGCGCCATTCAACATGCTCGCATTTCTAGATTAGTGTACGGTGCAAGCGATGCCAAAACAGGCGCATGCGGCAGTGTGGTCAACCTAATGGCAGAAACTAAACTCAATCACCATACCGAAGTCACTAGCGGCGTCATGGCAGAAGAAACAGCCAGCCTACTTTCCAGTTTTTTCAAAGAACGCAGACTGAATAAAAAGACGTAAAAAAAACCCGCCATCAGCGGGTTTTTTTAATTACTTCAATCTACGATTAATCTCTATCGTTACCCATCAAGCTCATTAAGATGCTTAATAGATTCACGAACAAGTTGTAGATATCAAGATAAAGACTCAATGTCGCCATCACGTAGTTAGTTTGGCCACCGCGTACAATTTGATTCACGTCATATAAAATATAACCTGAGAAAATCAACACTGAAACGCCTGAAATCACCAAGTGCGCAGGATCGAAGTGGAAGAACATATTAGCCAGTGAAGCAATCACCAC
The DNA here is from genome assembly GCA_040383445.1 of Candidatus Methylopumilus sp. Taxonomy (GTDB): domain Bacteria; phylum Pseudomonadota; class Gammaproteobacteria; order Burkholderiales; family Methylophilaceae; genus Methylopumilus_A. The sequence goes on from JBEIDM010000165.1 coordinate 1,527, forward strand.
TAAGATTAAACCAACAAATAAGAACTTGCCCAAGCCGCTAAAGTCGCGTGCTGGAGAAGAACCAATTGCGGCTAAACTTAAAAAGGTAACGCCTGTTCCAGCAGCAGCTAAGCCAACAATCTCAGCACCATTGCTTAGGTGCAACGCAGCTTGAAGGATTGGGCCAAGCAATAAACCAAACACAAATGTCATCGCTAACAACAACCAAACGCCAAGCGCCTTATTTTGATTCGCTGAAATCATTTGGAACATACCAAACATTACGGCAATAAATCCAATAGCAAATATGAATGGATGTTGCGCCATAAAGCTAAAATTCATTTGAAGACCAAAAAACGCACCGATCATGGTAGGAATCATGGTTAAACCAAGCAGAGCGTACGTGTTACGCAACACCTTGTTTTGGGTTGCAGCTAAACTACTTTCACGACCTAATACTTGAACATCATCAGACATTGCAATTTCCTTTTAAAAAAAGTGACTACCTCACTAAGATAGCGACTTTAAGCTTAAGTTTCAAGCTTATTCATATGACAAATTAATTAAATAA
>JBEIDM010000166.1:0-1994 GCA_040383445.1 Candidatus Methylopumilus sp.
AGAGATACTGGTGGTTTGATTGTTGACTCTCTAGCTTGAAATCCAATTGGGTACGTCGATAATCCAAGATCTAGAACTGGATTGTGAGGTGTTAAGTTTATCGATATTAGAGCTGATCTTTTGCCTGGAAGTGATTTACTTGATGAAGCAGCTCTAGATCCATATGCATTCATGCGTGATGCATACTTCCAACGCCGTAAACACCAAATTAATGATGGTGTTGGTAGCGCTAATGATGATGGCTTTGAAGCAGCAGAAGAGCCTGCCAAGTAAGCCGAAAAAATTAGATCAATAAAAAAGCCCCTTTCGGGGCTTTTTTATTGTTTATCCACTGTAATCTCTAGCTCTAATCGCCAGCAACCATCATATTTTCAATCAAGATTGAACCTACCTGCTTGGAACCTTGAACCAATACATCATTACCAATCGCCACAATTTGATTCAACATGTCTTTCAAATTACCCGCAATTGTAATTTCTTCAACAGCATGCACGATCACACCGTTCTCAACCCAAAAACCCGCGGCGCCTCGAGAATAGTCACCAGTCACCATATTAGTGCCATGACCTAATAGCTCCGTCACCAACAAACCCGTTCCCATTGTTTTCAGCATTGCATCAAAGTCTAAATTACTATGATTAACTATCAAGTTATGATTGCCTCCAGCATTGCCAGTGCTCACCATGCCTAACTTACGTGCTGAATAACTAGATAAGATATAGCCTTGCAACACCCCATTTTTAACTAAGGTTCGCGGCTTAGTTGCAACACCTTCATTATCAAAAGGACTGCTTGCCAAACCTCTTAGCAAATGTGGCTTTTCTTCTATCGAAATAAAAGAAGACATCACTTGCTTACCAAGGCTATCTAGCAAAAATGAAGACTTTCTATATAAACTGCCTCCAGATATTGCTGAGATTAAATGAGAAATCAGTCCTGATGACAAAGAAGCATCGAACATCACAGGTACTTGAGCTGTTTTAATTCTCTTACTATTTAGACGCTTAACGGTACGCTCCCCAGCTAGACGACCAACATAAGCCGCACTTTCAAGGTCTTCTGGTGATCGTGCTGAGGTATACCAATAATCTCTCTGCATATTGTCATCGCCATCAGCCGCAATGACCGAGCAACTCAAGCCGTGTCTAGAACTGGCATAACCTCCATTGAATCCATTAGAGTTAGCATAAGCAAACATACCTTCATAAGTTGAAACTGAAGCCCCTTCAGAGTTCGTTATGCGTGAATCAACATTGCGTGCAACGGACTCACACTCTTGTGCCAACTCAATCGCCTGATCAACCGTCAAATCCCAAGGATGATGCAGATCTAAGTCTGGGATATCTTTTGCCATCAAGGAAGATTCAGCCAACCCACAGAATTCATCTTGCGCTGTGTAGCGTGCAATATTGCATGCAGCTGCCACCGTATCTTGCAAAGCCTGTAAGGATAAATCAGAGGTGCTTGCGTGGCCTTTTTGCTGCCCAAAATACACAGTGACTGAAACACCTTTATCTCGATTGTATTCAATCGTTTCAGTTTCATTCATCCGAACTGAAACATTCTGACCAAAGCCTAAACTCACTTCAGACTCAGCAGCACTTGCACCAGCTGTTTTTGCAAGTTGCAAAACGCTGTCACTCATTTGCTGCAGTTCAGCTAACGAATAGGTAAAACGAGGCTCACTCATAAGCTTTATACCGTTCTCTCAGAGGGAAATCTAAAAACTGCTATCATATCGCACTATGAAACCTAACAAGACACATTCACAAGCGGCCGAAGATGATTTAATCGAGCCCATCAGCAAAACCAAATTAAAAGCGGAGGCCGATGCCCAACAAGAAATTGGCGTTAAATTGGTTGCCCTTCCTGCGAGTAAATTAGCACAGCTAGATTTGCCAGAGCGCTTAATAGACGCCATTACCGAAGCCAAACGCATCACTGCTAATGGTGCCATTCGTCGGCAAAAGCAGTATATCGGAAGCTTAATGCGA
>JBEIDM010000167.1:0-1971 GCA_040383445.1 Candidatus Methylopumilus sp.
CTTTGGCTAAGGCACAGCCAATAGAAGCCAGCACAAAAATACCCAAGCCCCATTTAATTGTAGTAATACGACCAATGGAATCCGATATGGCACCATGCCAAAGTGTCATGATGGCATAAGGTAATAAATAAAAAGTGAGGCTTTGCTGCAAAGCGACTGGCTGTGCGGCCAAATCTGTTTCAAGTGCTGTAAAGGCTGGCAGATAAGTGTCAATCGCAAAAGGCGCTAATGCAGCGAGCGATGCAAGCACGACTGATAAGAATAATGGGGATAGTTTAGTCATTGATTTAATTTATGTATCTACTTTTAAGAATCAGACTTTTAATAAAAAAGCGCCAGTGAATATTCACTGGCGCATTCATTTAACCACAAAATAACTGCTTCAAGAAATTACGGCAGCGCGTGGAATTCCTTAACACGATCATCCATCTCGCCAGCGATAATCGCTTTTGAGTTTTTATCGTTACGGAAGATAATCGGTTGTGCAGCAATTACAGGAACACGAGAATCTTCGATCGCTTTAGTAATGACATGATGATTAGGTGACAAGCTACACACAGGATCAGCCCCTTCAGCATCACCTGTTAACATAAAGGCTTGACATCGACAGCCTGCCAAATCTTTTTCTTTTTCTGGGCAAGTGCGGCATGGTTCTTTCATCCAGCTATCGCCACGATATTTGTTAAATGCTGGTGAATCATTCCAAGCATAAGCTAGACCTTTATCACGTACATTTGGAAATTCCATATTAGGCAACACGCGTGCTGAATGACATGGCAATACATCACCGTTGGCGGTGACTATCATGAATACCTCTCCCCAACCATTCATACATTTCTTAGGACGGTCTGAGAAGTAGTCAGGCACCACAAAGAACACCTTCATATTGCTGCCTTGTTTTTCACGGAACTCATTGGTGATTTTTTCAGCTTCATCAATTTGTTCTTTAGTCGGCATCAATTGACTACGATTCACCAAAGACCAGCCGTAATACTGGGTGTTTGCAAGCTCAATGTAATCAGCACCAAGGGCTTCTGCCATCTCTAAAATTTGGCGCATATGGCCAATGTTATAACGATGAATTACCACGTTAAGCACCATCGGGTAGCCATGATTTTTGATCATCGCTGCCACTTTTTTCTTAAGCTCGAACGTCTTAGTATTTGTAATGAAGTTATTAATCTCTTCAGTAATGTCATGCATCGACAATTGAATATGATCTAAACCACCATCCTTAAAAGCTTGGATACGTTTTTCAGTTAAGCCGACGCCAGAGGTAATGAGATTGCTGTAATAACCAAGTTTTTTAGCTTCGATGACGATATCTTCAATATCATCACGCAACAAAGGCTCACCACCCGAAATACCTAACTGCAACGCACCTAATTTACGGGCATCACGTAATGCTTGTATCCACTGCTCTGTGCTTAACTCGTTTTGCGTATGTTTATCATAATCTGTTGGGTTGTAACAAAATGCACAATGCAATGGGCATCTGTAGGTCACCTCAGCCAACAACCATAATGGCTGCGTGTGAGTAATATTTGCAGCAACGCCATTGTTTTGAGCCTGAATTTCTTTTTGTACGACTGATTGACCTAATGATGCTTGTGTCATTTGTTTAATACTCCTGTTTTGACTTAATTAACTTGGCGTAACCAAGCTTTTTCAAGCGCGAGCTCTATCATTCCGATAATGTCTTTATCTAAATCTGGCACATCTGGAAATTTAGCTTTTAAAATTGTAACGATATCAGCTACGGTTCTTTGGCCATCAATCTGATTCAATACTTCACCTGCACCACCATTAAGTTTGACCATGCCCTCTGGAAATAAGATCACGTAACAATTTTGTGCTTCTTCCCATTGAAAGCGATGATGCAAAGCAATTGCGTAAACGTCAGTTTGTTCAACACTCATAATCAATATCCGAATTCTTAATTAATAAACTGGTTGACGTAAATATGGCACA
>JBEIDM010000168.1:0-1888 GCA_040383445.1 Candidatus Methylopumilus sp.
AAAGATGCGTTGGAAGCGGCTGGTTTAAATGCGGTACTCGCTGAAGTGACAATGAAGGCGGATAACGAAACTGTATTTACTGGTGACGATGCAGTGAAAATGCAGAAGTTGCTTGATGCCTTAGATGACTTGGATGATGTACAAGAGATTTATACCTCAGCGGTCATCGAAGAATAAAAAACGCATGTCTAGCGCGAATGACTTCATTGAATGGAATTAAAAGCGATTAGGATTCTAGGGATAGATCCGGGTTTAAGACTCACTGGTTTTGGCGTGATTGAAAAACTTGGCGAGAAAATTACTTATATCGCGAGCGGTACGATTAAAACAGCCAGCGCAAAAACGGAAGATAGGGAAGAATTGCCCGCCCGTTTAAAAATTATTTTAGATGGTTTGTTTGAGGTGATTGATACTTATCAGCCCGATGAAGTGGCGATTGAAAAAGTATTTGTGAACGTGAACCCACAATCAACTTTGTTATTGGGTCAGGCTCGCGGTGCTGCGATTAGTGCAGCAGTGATTAGAAATTTAAGCGTTGCAGAATATACCGCCTTGCAAGTCAAACAATCAGTTGTTGGTAATGGACATGCTGCTAAGGAGCAAGTGCAAGAGATGGTGAAACGTTTACTTAAATTACCGATGACGCCAAAACCAGATTCTGCTGATGCTTTAGCTTGTGCAATTTGTCATGCGCATGGTGGTCAAGGGATGGGTAAGTTGGCAACAGCAGGCTTCCGTGTGAAAGGTGGACGATTAGTATGATTGCAAGATTAAAAGGAATTTTGATCGAAAAAACACCACCGTTTGTTGTGCTCGATTGCAATGGAGTTGGGTATGAATGCGAAGTGCCTATGGGCACTTTTTATAATTTGCCAGCCATTGGTGATGTGGTCACTTTACTGACACATTTTGTGGTGCGTGAAGATGCGCAATTACTTTATGGCTTTGGTACTGAGCGTGAACGCGCAACATTCCGACAATTGCTAAAAGTGAACGGCATTGGTGCCAAATCTGCCTTATCTATTTTAAGCGGTTTGTCTGTTGAGGATTTGATTCAGGCCGTCGCATTACAAGACACGGCAATGCTGACGCGCATACCGGGCGTTGGTAAAAAAACAGCAGAACGTTTGTTGCTTGAGCTGAAGGATAAATTCTCAATTGAAGGCATCGCTGCAACCCCAGGCGCTCCAAAATCAGCAGCCAGTGATGTCTTGAATGCATTGGTTTCTCTTGGCTATAACGAAAAAGAAGCATTACTCGCTGTTAAACAACTCGCCCCTGATGTTGGGGTGTCTGAAGGCATTAAACTCGCATTGAAAGCCTTGTCTAAATCATGATTGAAACCGATCGCCTCATTGCTACTGAGCCGCTAAGTCAGCAAGAAGAAACGCTGGAGCGTGCTTTACGCCCTAAAGTATTGGATGAGTATGTTGGGCAAGAAAAAGCGCGTGGTCAGCTTGAGATTTTTATTAATGCGGCACGTGGGCGAAGTGAGCCGCTCGATCATGTTTTATTGTTTGGGCCACCTGGCTTAGGTAAGACGACATTAGCGCATATTATTGCCAAAGAGATGGGCGTGAATATGCGCCAAACCTCTGGTCCTGTGCTTGAGCGAGCTGGCGATTTGGCTGCTTTATTGACCAATCTTGAACCTAACGACGTACTTTTTATTGATGAAATCCATCGCTTATCCCCAGTAGTTGAAGAGATTTTGTATCCAGCCATGGAAGACTATCGTCTGGATATCATGATTGGTGAAGGTCCAGCAGCGCGTTCTGTTCGATTGGACTTGCCTCCATTCACGCTGGTGGGGGCGACCACAAGAGCGGGCATGTTAACCAATCCTTTGCGTGATCGTTTTGGTATTGTGTCGCGACTTGAGTTTTAC
>JBEIDM010000169.1:0-1855 GCA_040383445.1 Candidatus Methylopumilus sp.
ATATATGTTCTACATTTTGCGTGACCCCTGGCGCATAACGATAACGCCAGTGCTCATAAATTTCATAGGTTTGAGAAAACTGCCAATCGCTGAGTGCATATTTTTCAGCATCTAAACCTGTTTCTTCTTTCACTTCACGAATGGCAGTTGCCCGTAAATCAGCATCTTCAATTTCAATACTGCCAGTCACTGATTGCCAAAATCCTGCTTTGTCTGCACGTTCAATCAGCAACACTTTTAAGTCTACTGTATGAATCAAGACCAGAACAGAAATCGGTGTTTTAAAGTCGTTATTAGTCAAAATTGGAAGGTTTTTTATGACCAAGGATTTAAAAGTTTAATTGCACAGTTTTCCATATTTTTTGTATTGCGTGTAACGAGTATCAACTGATGTTTTTTGGCTGTAGCGGAAATCAAACTATCTATCGCTGGAACTGGTTTTCCCGAGGCTTCTGTCTCTGCTTGCAGCACACCCCAATTAAAAGCAGTTTCAGTGTCTAGTGAAAGAATGCGGCCACTAAAACTCTCGATCACTTGCGTATTAAGCCAATAATCTAAATGCGTTTTACGTTTGCCTTGCTCAAGCTTGGCAATACCTTTGCTTAATTCACCAATAGTCAAACTGCTGATAAATAACTGCTGAGCAGTTTGTTCTTCAAACCAACTAATCAGCCCTGCATTCGGTTTAACTTTTACAAGCTCTGAGAGCACACAGGTATCAAGTAAAAAACTCATAATTCAATATCGCGTGCGTAGTCTTGACTACGATTAATATCTATATCTACGCGATACTCTTCCGGCACCTGCAGCGCTTTCAACAAATTGGTAGGCTCAGGCTTAAGCTTGATGTAGTCATCATACGAAACAATCACAACAGCTTCTCGTCCATGTCGCGTGACGGTCTGAGGGCCATGCTGAATGGCCTCGTCTACGACTTCACTAAATCTATTTTTAGCTTCCTGTAATTGCCAAACATATTGCATCGCCAGCCCCTAATTCTGTCTAGTCTGGCTAGAATAAATCAAGGAGTGAAGAATTGCAATAAAAAGACTTAAGCTTCAGCTACTTTTTGTTGCGTACGTAAACGAATATGCAATTCACGTAATTGTTTTTCGTCCACTTCGTTTGGTGCGTTTGTCATCAAGCATTGTGCACGTTGTGTTTTCGGGAACGCAATGACGTCACGAATAGACTCTGCACCTGCCATTAAAGTCACTAAACGATCTAAACCAAACGCCAAGCCGCCATGCGGAGGTGCGCCGTATTGAAGGGCATCAAGCAAGAAGCCAAATTTCTCTTGTGCTTCTTCTTTGCTAATCTTCAATGCATCAAATACTTTGGATTGCACTTCTTGTTTATGGATACGCACTGAACCGCCACCCACTTCCCAACCATTCAGTACCATGTCATAAGCTTTTGATAAACAGGCACCTGGATTAGTTGCCAATAAATCTTCGTGGCCATCTTTTGGTGAAGTGAACGGATGGTGCAATGCCACCCAACGATCAGCTTCTTCATCATGTTCAAACATTGGGAAATCCACCACCCATAGCGGTGCCCAAGCACGGCCATCCACGTGGCCTTTATCGTGACCGACTTTAAGACGCAAAGCGCCCAAAGCTTCGTTCACTACTTTTGTTTTATCCGCACCGAAGAATACGATGTCGCCATTTTGCGCACCTGTACGATCAATAATCGCTTGCAATGCTTTTACGTGAATGTTTTTCACGATTGGGCTTTGCAGGCCTTCTTCGTTTAATTGAGTGATGTCGTTAATCTTGATGTACGCCAAACCTTTAGCGCCATAAATCTTCACGAACTCAGTGTATGCATCGATTTCTGAACGGCTGATTGC
>JBEIDM010000170.1:0-1698 GCA_040383445.1 Candidatus Methylopumilus sp.
AGCTAAAGCCATTCACCAAGTTCACCGTCATGGCTAAAGTTGGGCACAAACCCAAGAGCTGAACTAATCCTGGGTTTTGTTTCCACAAGCCATTTCCTATAATTTCAGGATAAGAAATTTTACTGACGGATGGCTTTGTTTCTTCTACAGTATCTAAGGCTTCTTCACTCATATTGTTTCCTTTGGACCATTGGCAACTTATTGCGGAATGACCTGCCCCGCTGCGGTTTCAAAAATGGCCTGATGATTTTTTGAATAAAACTTCAATACTTTATGAACGGTTTTCACTACCGCACGCGGTGTAATGGTCGCGCCAGTGGTGAAATCAAATTGGCCGCCATCTTTCTTCACGAACCAAGCCTCATCATTTCTTTTCACAAGAGACTGACCATCAAACTGCTTAATCCATTCACTATGCGAAATATCAATATAGTCACCTAAACCAGGCGTTTCTTTATGTGTTAATACACGAACGCCTGCAATTTCACCGTTCGCTTTAATTGCTACCAAGAGTTTAATATCGCCGCTATAACCATCAGGGGCCGTTGCTTCTAAAATAACTGCAGTTGGCTTATCTTTTAGGCGTGCCCGATAAATTGAAGTCTCATCGCGATTACCTAATTCACCACCGGCTGGCAATTTAATCTCATCTTGAAGTAAGTCATTATCATACAATTCAGGCACTAAAATCTGTGCGAACAAGCCCATACGAACTTCAGCTTCTGCCTTTGAAATTGGTGCTTCCGTTGTTTGATGGATGATAGCCAGACTCAAAGTTCCAACGATAGTAAAAGCGATCATAACCATCGCTGTTTTGACGGAATGTTTTAAGATAGATTCACTCATTTTGAATGGCCGAATACTCTAGGTTGTGTCCACGCATCAATCAAAGGCACGCACATATTCATTAATAAAACCGAGAAAGCGACACCATCAGGATAGCCACCATAGACTCGAATTAAATAAGTTAAGACTGCAATCCCAACCGCAAAAATTAATTTACCTTTGGGCGTGGTTGGACCACTCACAGGATCTGTAATGATAAAGAAAGCACCCAACATCGATGCGCCCGTAAACAAATGGAATACTGGGCTTGCAAATTGATTTGCATCTACCAAGTAAAAAGCGCCCGCCATTAATGCCAACGCACCCAAAAATGCTGTTGGCAAATGCCAAGTAATCAAACGTTGTTGCAATAAGTAGAGTCCACCTAAAAGATAAGCCCATACCACAAGCTCGCCACCTTTAGCGCCAAAAGCACCAAACTGCGAGGCAGTTGTAATATCTTGTACTTGGTGATGTAAGGTTAATTGAGTTTTCAAATAATCCAATGGCGTAGCCATGCTGATAGCATCGACCTGTACACCATTAGGTAAACTCCCGCCAAAAATAAACTGATACTGTTCAGCAAAAGTTAATTTAGCTTGCGCTAACTCAAGTGGCGCTGGCCAGTGCGTCATGATCACTGGAAATGAAATCAATAAGACTGCATAACCTACCATCGCAGGATTGAATGGGTTGTAGCCTAATCCGCCATATAGATGTTTAGCGATCACAATCGCGAATAGCGTACCCACAACAACCAGCCACCAAGGCGCCAAAGGCGGCAATGAAAGCGCTAATAACCAAGAGGTAAGTAAAGCACTACCGTCCATGAGAAATGGTTTAATTGGACGATTGCGCAATTTAAGCATTAAT
>JBEIDM010000171.1:0-1682 GCA_040383445.1 Candidatus Methylopumilus sp.
CCTGAAGGCTCGCCAGCGTCACTAAATCGCTGAACAATCCCTTGATCGGTCTTCAATCGAAAAGCATAGGCCAAATGGTGCGCACTCTGATGCTGACTGGCGAGTTTTCGTAAACAATTGCCAACCGCGCGTTCATCTGCGCAGTACTCTGCAATTGCAACAAATCGGGATTTATTAACAGTAAATTCGGCTTGGCCGGGTTTGATAATCTTTAACAAAACTAAAGCGGCTTCAAAAAATTAAATATCGCCTTTGCGGGCTTTTTCAACAATACTAATCAATACATCTTCTAATTGCTGCGCCGCTTTTTGAGCACGAGGTGTTGGATTTTTAATACTTTTTAAATCAAAAGTTGGCCTATCTATCGCCAAATAAAGCTGACCTTGTTTATGAAACAAACCGACACGGCATGGTGCAAATACTACAAACTCTGGATGATCTAGAAAAATTTCAGTGCCCATGCTCAGATTACAAAAACTTCTCACTTCCAATGCCCCTTGAGGCGCTTGGCCACGATCTTTCATATGGTCGCCAATCGGAAAATTGGCAGGATTCACAAAGTTCATTCCTTCAGAAATCACTTTAAGGCTAGTCACAACGTCGTCATAACTAACCTCTGGCTCAACAGGCACCATATACACAGCACTATTGAGATCAATCGATGGCATAGGCTGAGCAGCCTGAAGGGTTGATGCAAATAAGATAGAAAGTAACGCTATTTTTCTCATGCCCTGATTCTACACCATATTATTTCATTCATTTGATCCATAAAAAAACCGGCAATCTGCCGGTTTTTAAGTCCATCTAATTACTCTTTTGAAGCACGTTTACGTTCATGCTCAAGCAAGTAACGTTTACGGATACGAATAGATTTAGGTGTTAATTCAACCAATTCATCATCATCAATAAACTCTACCGCTGACTCTAATGTTAATTGAACAGCTGGCACCAAACGCACTGCTTCATCTGTGCCAGATGCACGCACGTTAGTGAGCTGCTTACCTTTAACCGGATTCACAATCAAATCGTTTTCACGACTGTGGATACCAATCACCATACCTTCATAAAGCTTATCGCCTGGAACAGAATACATACGGCCACGATCTTGTAATTTCCACAATGCGTAAGCAACCGCTTCGCCTGCTTCAGCAGAAATCAATACACCATTTCGACGACCTGGCATATCTGCTTTTACTGGCGCGTATTCATCAAAGATATGAGCCATTAAACCAGTACCGCGCGTTAATGTTAAGAACTCACTTTGGAAACCAATCAAACCACGTGCAGGGATTTTATATTCCAAGCGTGTACGGCCATTACCGTCAGATTCCATATTTTGCAATTCACCACGACGACGACCCAACTCTTCCATCACAGCACCTTGAGTATCATCTTCCAAGTCCACTGTTAAGATTTCGTATGGCTCACATTTTTCACCATTGATTTCACGGTAGACAACACGCGGCTTACCTACGGCAATCTCAAAACCTTCGCGGCGCATATTTTCAAGCAGAATCGTCAAATGTAACTCACCACGACCTGATACACGGAATACGTCAGCATCTTGTGTATCTTCAACACGCAATGCCACGTTGACCAATAATTCTTTTGTTAAACGATCACGGATTTGACGACTGGTCACAAACTTACCTTCTGTACCTGCCAATGGTGATGTATTCACC
>JBEIDM010000172.1:0-1659 GCA_040383445.1 Candidatus Methylopumilus sp.
CTGGCATTGCAATAGGTGTTGGAGGCAGACCAGAACGTGTATATGTATTGTATGGCGTATCAAACAGCAAATCATTTTTGCGCAAGTTCCCATCGAACTGTTCACCCTTGCCATAAATGACCGTAGGATCAGTTTGCAAACGCATTCCTATTCTCATTCGATTTACAAACACTCCTGCAATTCTTTTGCGCTCAAATGAGCGGCCAGTCTCTTTTTCGACAATAGAAGCCATAATTAAGGCCTTATAAGGCGTATCGTAAGGCAAGCCTTGCGCTCTTGTTTTCCAAGCATTATCGAGCTTGTATTGCATTGTTTGATAAGCCCTCTTTAGAATATCTCTATCACTTGTGCCTGGAGTAAAGAAATACGTGTCTGGAAAAAACAAACCTTCAGGATGTTTTTCTTCGGTACCTATAGCAAGCAGAATCTGCTCATCTGTCTCACCCATTGTCATATGCTTAATTGCACTATTAGTATTAAGTGCAGAGCGCATCTCAGCAAAAGTCCACCCTTCAATAAAGGTCATGCTGGACTGATTACTTACCCCCGCGGTTAACTTGTCCAAAAGCTCCAAATGCGTTATTTCTGCATCTCTAACATAAATGCCTGCCTTAACATCTGATGCCCTACCTAATAACCTAGCCATCAATTCAAAACTATAGGGGTCTTTGATAACGCCCTGCTTTAGCAGCTGCTGACTTACGCTACGAAATCGGCTGCCGGCTACAACATCAAACGTACCTTCAGCAGGGTTTGAATAAACAGAAAGATTGGCGAAATAAATTAGCCATGCAACCGATAACAAAGTAATCAGCAATGAAATACGCCAAAGAGTCTTTATTAATCGCATATCAACCTTCTAATAAAGTACGAATTTTTGAAGCTAACGTTTGTTTATTCCAGGATTTATTCGCCAAAGCCCTTACCTGCCATGCTCCAAATAAGGTATTGCAAATAATGACTTCATCGGCTTCAAACAACTCATCCAAAGTAAATGCTTGAACTTTTACATCCAGGCTTAGCGGATCCGACATCTTTAAAATACATGATCTTGTGACTCCAGCAACTCCCGACTGACTCAAATCGGGAGTCAGTAACTTATCGCCGAATCTTGCAAAGATGTTGCTCATGGTTCCTTCAATCACAAAACCATTTTCGTCTAATAGCAAGCCATCAATAAAATCCGGATCACTCCATTCCATTCGAGCCATCACATTTTCAAGCCGATTGAGATGTTTAATACCAGCTAGCACAGGTTGTTTTGATAAACGGATAGTACATAAAAATAACTTAACACCTTCATCTACATTAACTGCTGAATAAGTGGGTCGCGGGAGTTTAATAATAACTCTATTGGTTTTTATGTTGGCGGGAACCACATATCCTCTAGCGCCTTCACCACGGCTTACAACGATTTTAATTACACCAAAGCCATCCGATTTAAAAAGACACTTAATATCTTCCAATATCAGCGCCTCATCGGGGCAATCTAGCTTTAAACGTTCACAATCATCTCGTAATTTGGCGTAGTGAAGATTCCAGTTAATGGGGATGCCGTGACTAACAAGTAATGTTCGAAATACGCCATCGCCGTACGCAAAGGCGCGATCAAGAACAGAAAGCCCTTCATTATGGCTTCCATTCAATAAATATTCAGGA
>JBEIDM010000173.1:0-1565 GCA_040383445.1 Candidatus Methylopumilus sp.
GATAGTCAACCCATTGACGCCAGGCAGAAATATCTGTGCCTTCGATACGTGCATATAGCGCGCCGCGCCAATTATTTAATTGGCCTACATCTTTCCCATAAACATTACCGCGTATATCAATTGGCTTTGATGATGCGGCAGATGGTGTTGCGCTAAAACTGAAGCGATGGTGACCGCGTATGCTATCCCATGCTGGGTTTTCTATTAAAAGATTAAGGTGACTTAAATTTAACGCAGGTGCGCCTCGCAATTCATCTTGCCAGACGATATTTGCATCTAATACATTTACTTCTGCTTGTCTTAGCAGCCAATTAGGAAAAGCAGTTTGTGATGGGCCACTCATGGAAACGCCAGCGATATAAACAGTGCCATCAGTTTCACGACGAATAATAAGTTCGGGCTTGTAAATATTGATTGCAGAGAAGCGAGGTTCTAAGAGGGGAATGCTCAGCCATGATAAGCTTGTTTCAACGTGTGATAAATTCAAAGCCACACGATTCTCGGCATCATAGATATTAATATTGCGAAGTTCAATACGAGGGTTTAAGCCGTCCCAGTTTGCTTTAATTTCATCTACAGTGACTTTTTGGCCCAGTGCATTTGAAACTTCGGTGATGATTTTGGGTTTGTAATGATCAATATTTGGCAGAACAAAATAACGCATGCCAATGATGGATGCAGACATTAAGACGATAAAAAGCCATACGCTATATAGCGAGACTTTGTACATCCAATATAGAGATTTTCTGACCATAATTTTTCTGATGAAGCTTAGTTTTGATCGAGCACTTTAGGTGACGACTGTAATAAATACATTCTACTATATCCAGCACTACTAAAGACAGGCATCGCCAGCTTAGAAACTATTACATTTAGAAATAGATGTAGTGTAGATGGATGCTTTAGAATAGCGGCTTTATTTGATTTTGTTGGCGATTGCTAGATGAGCATTCGTTATTTGGAAAGTTTGATTTGATTCAATTTAAAAATCTCACCTTGGTGCGAGGCGTTAAAGTTCTCATTGAGGGTGCTTCATTTCAGTTGCATCCTGGCCATAAGGTTGGTTTGACTGGTGCCAATGGTGCGGGCAAGTCCAGCTTATTTGCGATGTTGCGTGGCGAACTGCAGTCTGAACATGGTGATCTAGAAATGCCGCCTAATTGGGTGATTGCTCATGTTGCACAAGAGACCCCAGCTTTATCGCAAGCCGCGATTGAATTTACTTTAGATGGTGATGTTGAGTTGCGTGCTATTGAAAAAGCTTTGGTGGAAGCTGAGGCAAATCATCAAGGTGAAAAAATTGGCGAGCTTCATGCGCGGTTTAGTGAGATTGGCGGCTATTCAGCCAGAGCCAGAGCGGCTGAATTACTTGATGGCCTGGGGTTTAAAAATGCTGACTTAGATCGTCCTGTTTCAGATTTCTCTGGTGGTTGGCGCGTTAGATTGAATTTAGCGCGTGCATTGATGTGTCGTTCTGATTTGCTTTTACTTGATGAGCCGACAAATCATTTAGATTTAGATGCTGTGATTTGGTTGGAAAGTTGGCTTAAAGACTATCGTGGAAC
>JBEIDM010000174.1:0-1533 GCA_040383445.1 Candidatus Methylopumilus sp.
ATATACCTTTGCATGACGACGATATTTAAGTAGGGAACTATGATGAGTCAGGATACAAAAAAACCAGCAGTAAAAACAACCGGTCACTCTTGGGACGGAATCGAAGAGCTTAGTAATCCTTTGCCAATGTGGTGGGTTTGGGGTTTCTATATCACTTGTGCTTTTGCATTTGTCTATTGGATGATGTATCCAGCTTGGCCAATCGGACATACTTATACTAAAGGTATACCAGGACTGAATACACTGACTTACACTGCTAAGTCAGTGGATGGCAAAGAAACTCAAAAAACAACCCATTGGAACATGCGTTCTAAATTTATGGTTGAAATGAATGAGCATAAAGCTGCGCAAAAGCAATGGTTCGATAAAGTTGCCAGCATGTCTTTCGAAGACGTTTCTAAAGATGCTGATTTAATGCAATTTGTTAACTCAGCTGGTAAGACTCTATTCTCAGACAATTGTGCGCCATGTCACCAAGCAGGTGGTCAAGGTAAGATTAAGTTCTCACCAAACTTAACAGATGACCATTGGCAATATGGCGGTACCTACGAAAATATTCATACAACACTTGTTGGCGGACGTCGTGGTGCAATGCCTTCATTCAAAGCTGTGTTATCTGGTGAAGAAATCGTTCAAGCGGCTAACTATGTATTGAGTTTGTCAGGTGAGCCTCACAATCCAGAAGCTGCGAAAGCAGGTGATGCACTATTCCATGGTAAAGCTGGTTGTTATGCTTGTCATGGTCCAGATGCTAAAGGGATGACTGCAATTGGTTCAGCTAATCTAACAGATAAAATTTGGTTATGGGCTGATGTTCAAGGTGCTAAAACCCCTGAAGCTAAACTAGACGAAGTTAAACACGTGTTAATCAACGGTGCTAATAATGGCGTAATGCCTGCATGGGGCGCACGTCTAAACCCAGAACAAATTAAATTGTTAACTGTTTACGTTCATGACAGTTTAGGTGGCGGCAAGTAATATTCGTTTTATGAAACAGAGCGAACATTTGCTCTGCTAATAGCAATAACAAATAAAGGCTTGCAAGGAATTGCAGGCCTTTATTTTTTAAGGGTCAATCATGCAAGAGAATCAAACCCAAGAAACAGAAAAGCCTTTATACCAAAAGCATATTCCAATTGTGACGCGATCAGTCGCGGGTAAATTTAGGAACTTCAAAACCATCGTGATGGTGGTGGCCTACATTGTTTATTTCGGATTGCCATGGATTCCATGGGATAGAAATAGCGCAGCTGATCAAGCGATTTTGTTTGATCTCACATCACGTCGTTTTTTCATCTTTGATTTAATTGTTTATCCGCAAGATATCTTCTGGCTTGCCATGGTCTTGTTTATTGCTGCGGTGCTTTTATTTTTCACTACAGGCTTAATAGGTCGAGCATGGTGCGGATACTTCTGCTTCCAAACGCTCTGGTCAGACTTATTTATTATGGTCGAGCATCTGATTCAAGGCGAACGTCCTGCACGTTTACGCTTAC
This sequence comes from Candidatus Methylopumilus sp., assembly GCA_040383445.1. Classification (GTDB taxonomy): domain Bacteria; phylum Pseudomonadota; class Gammaproteobacteria; order Burkholderiales; family Methylophilaceae; genus Methylopumilus_A. The sequence continues at coordinate 1,497 of JBEIDM010000174.1, forward strand.
AAAAGCAGCCTTGGAATTTAGAAAAAATCCTTAAAAT